>DASULB010000001.1:0-7333 GCA_036278455.1 Chitinophagaceae bacterium
GAACGATTTCTCCGCTGTACCGTTAAAAACCTTTTTTATGATACACCCCCAGGATCAGGCGCGCCGCCTTAACCAAATCGTCCGGGTTCAAATCCTGTTAGTTTCATGGTGGTGCTCCTGCCGCTGATCAATTCGCTCACCAGTTTGCCGGTCGCGGGCCCAAGGCTCATGCCCATCATGCCATGTCCCGTCGCGACGATGACATTAGCATATCCTTTCAGCCTGCCAATGTAAGGCAAACCATCCGGAGAGCAGGGGCGCAGCCCGCTGACAATCTTTCCCTGGAAAGGATTGACCGTGTCGAGTTCAGGATAAAAGTGATGCAATGTATCAGCGATGCCCCGGATACGTTTTTCACTGATAACAAATGGATCAGCGCCTATCTCCATCGTCCCGCTTACACGCAGGCGACCAGCCAGGGGCGTCACCGCCACCTTGCCCTCTACAAGAAGCGAAGGAATCCGGATATTTTCAGATTCGTTTTCCACCTCAAAGCTATATCCTTTGCCACCCTGGAGAGGCATTGAGACATTGAATCCTTTCAACAGAGAACCGGACCAGGCGCCACACGCAATCACCACTTCATCAAATCCATGGGCACCCTGCGGGGTGATCACCGCAGTAATCCTTTCAGCCTTCTCCTTAAAGCTGCTTACCCTCGTGTGGGGTAGGAAAGTAACCCCGTCGGCCTTCAGGTGTGCGATCATGTCCTCCATAAATTTCTCCGGATCCAGATGCGCGTCCCCGGGGAAATAAACGCCCCCTTTGACCGCTAGCTTTATTCCCGGCTCTAACCGCTGCACTTCGCCGGATGATAATACCTCCGCCTGTACCCCGGCCTCGCAGGCCAGGCGTGCCGTGACGGCCTCTTCTTTTTGCGCGGCAGTGGTCTGATACAACATCAGCAATCCCTGTTCCCTGAATTCAAAATCAAATGCCGTTTCACTGGCGAGTTGCCGGTAGAGTTCCCTGCTGATCCAGCTGATATCACGCAACCGCGGTATGGCCCGCTGCACATTTTTTTCTGTAGCGCATCTATAGAATAACCATGCCCAGCGAAGCAGCGCTTTATCGGGGTGAAGCTGAATACAAAAAGGACTGTCACTGCGGAACATCCACCGGAAGCCTTTGGCTACCGCGCCAGGAGCGGCCAGCGGGATGACATGGCTGGGCACGATCATGCCCGCATTGATAAAGGAGCAGCCGTCACTAAAATCCCCCTGGTCCATTACAGTGACCTCATGCCCTTCTTTGCTTAAATAATAAGCACAGCATAATCCGGTGACGCCGCCCCCGATAATCCCTACCGATCTGTGATGGTTTGACATTTACCGATGACATTTGAGAGTACGCGTTGGAAAAATAAGGGTGCTGCTCTGCGGAAGAACAACGCTTGCTGCACAGGCTGAACCTGCTCCGGCAGGGGGTCTCATATCACTTGAAAGCCATGTGCGAAGGGGTCATCACTTACATCTACGGAAATGGTATTGTGTCCGTAAATCCTTGCCCATCCTTCAATGGAGGGGATGATTCCGGGTGTTCCGCTCCCAAAAACATCCGGTACCACCGCTTCTATTCTTCCGGTAAACCTGGTGCCGATAATGCTTTCATGAACAAAGGTATCGCCCATTTTCAGTTTCCCTCTGGCGAACAACTGCGCCATGCGCGCCGAGGTACCCGTACCGCAGGGTGAACGGTCAATGGCCTTATCGCCATAGAAAACAGCGCTGCGGCCGGAAGATGTCTTATCCAGTGGCGCACCCGTCCACATCACATGGCTCAATCCCGTGATTGCTTCGTCCTCAGGATGCACAAAACCATATACCTCATTGATGCGTTCCCTCAATATCCGGCTCCAGGCAATCAGCTGTTCCCCGCGGTAGTTTTCCAAACCGGGAAAGTTTTCCTGGGGATCAATAATGGCATAAAAATTTCCGCCATAAGCCACATCCATTTTGAGCAGACCCAATCCGGGACACTCTACCTGAATATCCTCCCTTACCATAAATGATGTTACATTGGTGATCTTTACGGACTTCACTTTCTTACCCTGCCGGACATAGGTCGCGGTCACCAGGCCGGCGGGCGTTTCCAGCCTGACCAGACCAGATGTCCCGGGAATGATCAGACCCTCCTCTATGGCGATCGTCACGGTGCCGATCGTACCATGACCACACATGGGAAGACAACCGCTTGTCTCTATGAAAAGCACCGCAGCGTCATTTTTCTGATCATGCGGTGCGTACAGGATGGAGCCGCTCATCATGTCATGACCCCGCGGCTCGAACATCAGGGCCTTTCGTATCCAGTCATATTCACGCATAAAATGAAGACGCTTTTCCCGCATGTTCCCTCCCTGCAACGGTGGAGCGCCCTCTGCGACAAGTCTTACAGGATTGCCGCAGGTATGCGCGTCAATGCAGAAAAAGATGTGCCCCGACAGCGATGAGATATCGGCATCATTTACCTTCATCATTTGGTTCCCTCCGGCCGCTGTATGCCGCGTGTCCGCTTCTACAGCGCAGATTGTGTTAATGCATCATTCACAGTTCGCCATATGCCCAGCGGATTCGCGTTCTGCAACTCCTCGGGCAGCAAATGATTGCTAAAGTTTTGAAAACACATGGGTCGTGCAAATCGCTTGATGCCATCGGATCCCACGGAAGTAAAGCGGCTGTCCGTCGTGGCGGGATAAGGTCCGCCGTGCTGCATGGCCAAACACACCTCCACCCCTGTGGGTACGCCATTCATTACCAAACGGCCACAGAGATTTTGTACGGCGTCCACCAACTCTGGATGCTTTTGCATATCATCGTCAGTGGCCATCAGGGTACTGGTAAGTTGTCCTTCGGTATGCAGCACCGCCTGCAGCATTTCATTGGCATCTTTGCATTTAATGACCAGGGAATACGGACCAAATACCTCCTGATGCAATACAGGATTGTTTAAAAATGCAGTGGCGGTGGCCGAAGCCAGTGTGGGAACACCCTGTAACGCTTCGGCCTCCCCGGCGGCAGCCACTTCTGTATGGACATCTTTTTGCTCCAGCGCCTTGGCCCTCTTTTGCCAAAAAGCTTTGGCAATACCCGGATGCAGCATGTTGGCAGGCGCCACTTTTTGTAACTCCCCCGCAAGTACGCCCAGGAATCGCTGAAGATCTTCACCCTCCACGCCAAAAATGAGGCCCGGATTTGTACAGAACTGGCCCACTCCCTGGGTGATGGACGCCGCGTACGTTTTTGCCACGGCCTCGCCGTCCTGCTTCAGCTTTTCGGGAAATAAGAAAACCGGGTTGACGCTGCCCATTTCCGCAAATACCGGTATGGGTTCTTTGCGCTGACCTGCCATATCAAAAAGGCTCCGGCCACCCGCGAGAGAGCCCGTGAAACCCACTGCCTTTGTCAGGGGATGCATCACCAGGGCCTTGCCCGTCTCAAAAGACGCCCCGTGTACATGGGCGAAAATACCCTCCGGCATGCCCGTATCCTTTGCTGCTTTAACGATGGCTTCGGCGACGATTTCGGAGGTTCCCGCATGTGCCGGATGCGCTTTGACGACCACCGGACAGCCCGCGGCGAAAGCGCAGGCGGTATCTCCTCCCGCCGTAGAATAGGCGAATGGAAAATTGCTGGCGCCAAAAACCACTACCGGACCGAGCGGCACCAGCATTTTTCTTAAATCGGGCTTGGAGGGATCCTGACCGGCGGTATTGATACGCGCTTCCAGCCAGCTCCCTTCTTCGGCAGCCTTTCCGTAGTCGTTCAGCTGAAAGATCGTCCTGCTCAGTTCACCGTTCATCCGCCCTTCGGGCAGATGTGTTTCCTCCATGGCGACAGGAATCACCCGGGCACGGATATTTTCCAGCTCGGTAGCGATGGCCCGCATGAAATCCGCCCGCTGCTTCAGTGAAAATTTTTTGTAGGCTAAAAACGCCTGCCAGGATTTTTCCATCACCTGCGCTATTTCCTGGGCGCTGGCATCTTTGAATGTAGTTGTCATAGTTGCTGCTTTTATAAATGAATACTCAAATAATCCGGCAATGTCGGCCGGCTTCCAATCCCTTTTTTGATTATATTTAAAATGGTCTTCCTTTCTTCATGCTCAAGCCGCAGCCGTGGTGCCCGCACATTTTCCGATCCGATACCCGTTTGAGCTGCCGCCAGCTTGATGTATTGCACCAGCTTGGGATGCAAATCCAATTCCAGCAACGGAAGGAACCATCGGTGAATTTTGATCGCATCGGTGATATTCCCTACCTTCGCCAGCCGGTACAGGGCCACGGTCTCCCGTGGAAACGCGTTCACCAGTCCACCCACCCAACCATCCGCACCCATGAGCAGGCTTTCCATCGCCAGGGTATCCACGCCGCAAAGTATATTAAACCGTTCGCCAAAATGGTTTCGCATCCGCGTCACATTAGACACATCACGGGTAGAATCCTTCACCGCGGTGATGTTTTCCAGGGATTGCAGTTGTTCAAACATTTCCAGGGTCACCAGTGTCTTGTAATCCACGGGGTTGTTATAGATCATCACCGGCAGGGCCGTGGACCGGGCCACATCGCTGAAAAAATTGACAGTTTCCCTATGATCCGCCTTGTAACGCATCGGCGGCAGCAACATCAATCCCTGTACCCCCAGTCGTTCACCTGATTCCGCTTCCCGGACCGCCTCGTTTGTTGACCCTTCGGCGATGTTCAGCGCCACAGGAATACGTCCGCCTACCTGCTCCAGGGTAAAACGCACCAACGCTTCTTTTTCTTCTTTTGTTAACACGCTGGACTCCCCTAATGTTCCGCCGAGGATCACACCGTCTATGCCAGCGTCCATCTGGGCGAAAAGATTTTTCCCGAACATTGACAGGTCCAGTTTGCCCCCGGATGTAAACTGTGTGATGATCGCGGGGAACACCCCTTTCCATTGCATCATAATACAGGTTTTAGATAAACATGATGATCAATGCACCAACCGCCATCCACTGCTTTTTCTTACAAAATACAAAAGTAGTTCCTTTGCCACAGAATGGTTATGCATAAATTGACGGGTACTTGTACGATATTGACATGCACTTCAGCCGATGACCAGGCGGTTGCTCGATTTCACGCCGTGGTTATCGGGCATTTAGATTTCTGTATCCGCATTTGAAATTACGAAAGCCAAAGACCGCGGGTGACCTGCGACACAAAGGACCTGTTCTCCATTCTGCATACCGGCATGAAGGTCGGTATAAAGGGTTGGTTGCAGCCACCGGAAACGATTGCCCGGATGATTTGCGGGATCCGAGGGGCACCATTTTTGCAGGACATCCTCCCATATGCTACGAAAATATATCGTTCCCATCGTCGCTCTGGTCATTATCATTACCTTGTTTGTGATGTACCGTGGTCAAAACAGATTGTACCGTAAGACCCTGCAATCAAACTATAGTCTGGTCTCGCAACTCAATGAACTCCGGCAGAAAGACCAGCAGCTGCGGCAGGGAATGGAACAGATACAGCAAGCCAGGCAACAAGCACCGCAATTACAGGGAACCTTTGTCGACCGGAAGAAATATTTCCGGCAAAACTGGAAAAATTACATTCATGTCTCGCTCAATGATTATAAAACAGGATTCCTCGGCGGTGTAAAGGACATCAGGGTGATCGTAAACAATGACAGTGAATTTCCGCTGGACAACGTGCTGGCGGTTCTACGCTATTACCGCGCCAACGGAAAATTGTTCAAAACAGAAAACATCAACATCAACAACATCGCAGGGAAATCCTCCAAAAGCGCGGAAGCGCCCGACAGCCGGCGCGGACTGAAGATCACCCTCCAGCTACAACGCATCACGAGCCAACAAATGAATTTCTGCTGGTCGGCGGATAAGAAAGTAGCCCCGGGTGACCAGGATCCTTATCAATGCGCGACCACGGCGAACGGACATTACAACGAATAACGGCAGGAGTGGCCGCCCATACGGTTCAATGCTTTACAATCAAAAGCTTGCGGGTCTCCGTTTGTTGCTGCACGAAATTATACATGCCGATCGTCTCCCCGGCGATCCTTTCCATCAGCTCAACAGTGAGCGCATCACCGTCCTGGGCCCGGGGAAAGGTGTCCAGGATCGCCCTGGCCTCCCGTACCATGACATCTGCAGGGCGCCACTGGATGTGACCTTCGCTTTGACCCCTTTCAAAGGCGTTTTCCACAGGTTGCAGCATCTCTTCCATAAGGGATCCGTAGGTACCTGCGGCGGAAAAGGCCATGCTGCGCGGCGGGCTTTTCAATTGCTGGTTCAACGTATTGATCAGCCGGGTGATACGGATGTTATGGCCTGCAATAATGTAAAATTGTTCCAGCTGCCGATGTTCATGTTCCGGCTCCTGCTCCATGCGCCGCAAAGAAAGGAATGCATTATTATTGGTCATTTCCGCTTCGCGCCGAAACCGGATGTATTCATCAAAGACCGGTCGCTTCCCCTTTTCCAGGGTAGCCAGGATCATTTTGAGGTACTGTCTGTTAGCCTGAACAGCTCCAGCCATGAGGGTAGGAAAGCGGAATCGCTCCCATAAAGGCCAGAAGGCATAGCCACCCAGCAGCGCCAGGCCACACCCTGCCAATGTATTGATGATCCTGATGCCACCCAGTTGCCAGGTGACGGGCTCCAGCAGATGAAAAAGCGCGATCACCATGACAGTGATAAAAAAGGCGGCCACGCCATAATTTCTTGGTATAAAATAAGTCATCAGCAGCGTACAGGCGACAACGATGGCAATGTTGACCGCCAGGGGAAATGGGATCAGAAACAACAGCGACCCGGTGATGGCCCCCAGGACGGTTCCCTTGGTTCTGTTGAATGCCTTGGTCATGGTGGCGCCATACTCGGGTTGCAAGACGATCATGGTGGTCATGGCGATCCAGTAGCCATGCGGGATATGAAAAATTTTATAAAGCGCGATGCCGATCCCCATGCCCAGCGCCAGGCGCAGGGAAAAACGGAAGGTGAAAGAGCGGGAATTGAATTCAAATTTCACCAGGGGGATCCGTTGCGGAACGGTCATCCCGGTCAGCAGATTATGCAGGAAAAAAGTCACTTTCCCCGGCCGCCCTGTGGCCTGCTCCAAAATGGACAGGGCCTGTTCAAAATGGCGGAGCAGCTCATCAAGGGCGGCCCCCAGTTGGAGGCCCTGGGCATAAAGGGATTCATCCTGCAGGTTTTTTTTCAGCAGGGACAGACTTTGCTTTACCCTTTCAATAGCGATGCGCACCGTATAAATATCTTCTCCCTTGTGTGTCACAATGCTGATGGCGATGCGCTGCGCTGTCAGGCGCATATTATCCAGGGCGTAATG
>DASULB010000002.1:0-14422 GCA_036278455.1 Chitinophagaceae bacterium
TTATCTGTAGCAACATATTGATTGAATCTTCAGGTCTTTCTTTTATTGTTTATGTCTTTCATCGTCCCCGGCGGGCTGTTTTTCGATCTCTGCCCCATCGCCGATGAGTCTGTGTTCCTTTTTCCACGCAGGCATATTTTCAGCGGCTTTGTTGAAGACCTCCGAGGTGGCCGGACCTTTGATTGCCGAGAGATCCACATCCGGCATGTTTACCTGGCTCACTTCATGAATATTCATGAGCAGACGGGGTTTTCTGCCGCCCATTACCTCCGGCATTACCTCTTTGGGCTTGGTTGTACCCACGTAATGCCCCTGGGAGATCACACTGTGCCGGTTTATTTTCCTGGGTCCTTCGATGACCCAGTCTTCCGGGTCCTTTTTATCATAACGACATGTATTGCAGATAAAGGATTCCACTTCACCCCACTCATTTTTTCTGGCCGTCACGCGGAAAACTTCCTTTCCACGCATCCACAGGGCCACTTTTCCCGAACAACCGGGGTGGTCACAATCACGGTGCGCATCCATCGGTTTCAGGAACCATACCCGGTTTTTAAAACGGGCAGTCTTGTCGGTCAGGGCGCCTACCGGGCAAACATCGATCATGTTGCCGCTGAAATCATTATCGATCGCATGATGGATGTAAGTGCTGATCTGCGCCTCGTCGCCCCTGTCGATGATGCCGTGTACCCGCTCCGGAGTCAGTTGTTGTGCCACATACACGCAACGGTAACACAGGATGCAGCGTTTCATGTGCAGTTTGATCTTGTCACCGATGTCGATGGGATCAAAGGTGCGGCGCATGAATTCATAACGGGTCCCATCCACCCCGTGCTGATAGGACAGGTCCTGCAGGTCGCATTCCCCGGCCTGGTCGCAGATGGGGCAGTCCAGCGGGTGGTTGATCAAAAGGAGTTCCACCACGCCTTTGCGCGCTTCCATCACTTTGGGACTGGTAATATTTTTGACGACCATGCCATCCATCACTCCCGTCCGGCAGCTTACCTGCAGCTTCGGCATGCCCCGTGGGTTTTGTGCGCTGGACTGGGCGATCTCCACCAGGCAGGTACGGCATTTTCCGCCGCTGCCTTCCAGCTTTCCGTAATAACACATTGCAGGGGGCACCACATCACCGCCGATCATCCGGGCGGCCTCCAGCACCGTCGTGCCGGGATCCACCTCAATGGTGATATCGTCAATGGTGACCTTCAGTTTCTTATTTTCTTCAGCCATGATTTTCTTTTTCAGATCCGTTTACATCCCGCCTTGCCGTTACCTGCTGTTCTGTCTCTGCCCTACCGGTCCTTCTTTTTCCTTAAGCGACTGCTATTTCCAGCGGGTCGGCGTAATGAGCCAGCCCGAAATTCCTTTGCTGCGCCTCGTCCGGGTGCTGGATATGCCATTCAAACTCATCCCTGAAATGCCGGATGGAGGCCGCAACCGGCCATGCGGCTGCATCTCCCAGGGGGCAGATCGTATTTCCCTCTATTTTGCCCTGGATGTCCCATAACAGGTCTATATCACTCATTTTCCCTTTGCCGTATTCGATGTTATGCAGTATCTTCTCCAGCCACCCCGTTCCTTCGCGGCAGGGGCTGCACTGGCCGCAACTCTCGTGATGATAGAAACGCGCCAGGGTCATCGTATTGCGCACCACGCACTGGTCTTCGTCATATACGATAAAACCGCCGGACCCCATGGAGGATCCTGTAGCGAAACCGCCGTCGCTTAAGCTTTCATAGGTCATCAGGCGCGGTTCGCCGGTGGCTGTCTTCAGCAGCAGGTTGGCTGGCAGAATAGGTACGGAGGACCCGCCGGGAATGCAGGCCTTCAGCCGTTTGCCACCCGCAATGCCGCCGCAATATTCATCGGAATAGATAAATTCCTCTACCGGGACGTTCAGCTCGATCTCATATACGCCGGGTTTATTGATGTTGCCGCAGGCCGATATAAGCTTGGTACCAGTGGATTTGCCAATGCCTAATTTGGCATATTCATCCCCGCCCATATCAATAATGGGCACCACGGCGGCCAGCGTCTCTACGTTGTTGACAACCGTCGGGCAGTCCCATACACCTTTGATGGCAGGGAAGGGGGGCTTGATGCGCGGGTTGCCGCGTTTGCCTTCCAGCGATTCGATCAGTGCCGTTTCTTCGCCACAGATGTAGGCGCCGGCGCCTACATGCACATAGATCATACAATCAAAACCGGTCCCCAGGATGTTCGTTCCCAGCCAGCCGCCTCTTTTTGCCTCTTCAACGGCGCGTTCCAGGATCTCTGCCACCCAGGCATATTCGCCGCGGATATAGATGTAAGTCCTGTTGGATCCCAATGCGAGACTCGAGATCAGCAAACCCTCGATGAGCAGGTGCGGAATGGTTTCCATCAGGTAACGGTCCTTGAAAGTACCCGGCTCCGATTCATCCGCGTTGCAGACAAGATAGCGGGGCACTCCTTCGGGTTTTGCCAGGAAACTCCATTTAAGGCCGGTGGGAAATCCCGCACCGCCCCGGCCGCGCAGGCCGCTTTTCTTCACTTCGTCCAGCACGGTTTCGGGGGTCATGGTTTTCAGCGCTTTTTCCGCCGCTGTGTAACCGCCCTGTTTCCGGTAAGTATCATAATACCGGATGCCTTCGATATGCGCGTCTTTTAATAAAAGTTTCATTTTATTTAAACTAAATCGCTTTGTTCTGCTATGATGTCACCGCCGTTGCTTTCCCCTGCTTTCCACCCTTTTCTGATCCCTGCGTGCCGGCGCTTAAATCGGATCTTACTGCTTTTTCTTTAATACAAAACGGTCCGCCAACGGGCCGGTGATCACGTTCCCGTCGCCGTCAAGCTGCGTCAGGGTGTTTTCCCCCACTTTATACCGCATCGGGTTTCCGCTTCCGTTATCGGTACGCTGCAACGCGATGGTATTACCATCCTCCAGGAAAGACCAGTGCCCCGTCTCGTTGAACGCTTTGCCCTTTCCTCTTCCCTGATATTTGTTTGTTACCTGGAAGGTGCTGTCATCCTTCAGGACAACAGTGACGTCGATCCCGGGACAATCCGCGCAGGGCAGGGTGCCGGCATAGGTACCCGCCACGTCCAGTGAATTTTGCGCGTTGTGCATATCCGGCTGCACCGTCACAGAATCCTGTGCGCCGGAGGATGTTCCCTGCTCCGGCGTGGCTTGACAGGCCGCCAGGCCGGCGGCCAGTAATCCCAGACAAATAATATCGCGTTTTTTAAATCGCATTGATAGACCCTTTAAACAGTTCTTTTTTGTGCGCAGTCCTGCATTCTTCAATAATGGCATCCACCTTTTCCGGTGTTAAGAATTCGCGATAGTGGTCCCCCAGTTGCATCATCGGGGCATACCCGCAGGCGCCAAGGCATTCCACGGTTTTTAAGGTAAACATCCCGTCGGACGTGGTCTCTCCCGGCCGGATACCCAACTTTTCAGAAATGTAGGAAATGATGGCATCACTGCCTTTGCACATGCAGGGTCCCGTCTGGCAGACCTCGAACACATAGTGCCCAACCGGTTTCGTATTGAGCATGCTGTAAAAGGTGGCCACCTCATAAACTTCGATGGGATCCAGCTGCAGCAGGCCGGCGACGTAATCCATCCACTCCACGCTCAGCCATCCGCCATTGGAAGTCTGGGCAAGGTGGAGGACCGGGACCAGCGCGCTTTTCTGCTTCCCTTCCGGATAATGGGAGATCAGTTCTTTGACCCGTTGTAATTTCTCTTCCGAAAATTTCATTTCAGACAACTTGTTTATGTCAGGTGATTCCGTTTTCAATTTATTCATCGGGCTTCCCTGTCTTCAAGACAGGAAGCGTAATTATGCGTCCATCTCCCCGGCGATCAGGTTCAGGGAACTCATGCACACCACCGCGTCACTCAGCAGTGCTCCCTTGATCAGTTCCGGATAAGCCTGGTAATAAATAAAACAAGGCCTGCGGAAATGCAGCCGGTAAGCTGCCCGTCCGCCGTCGCTTATCAGGTAAAATCCTAATTCACCGTTGGCGCCTTCCACGGCATGGTATACTTCGCCCGGCGGAATATCCACTTCTCCCATCACGATCTTGAAATGCCAGATCAAGGCCTCCATTTTCGTATATACATCCTCTTTTTCGGGGAGATAATATTTGGGGACGTCGGCATGGTACACTTCTGCGGGTTCCTTTTTGATCAGTTCCAGTGCCTGGCGGATCATGCTCATACTTTGCCACATTTCCTCGTTGCGTACCAGGAAGCGGTCGTAGCTATCCCCGGTAGAACCTACCGGTACGGAGAATTCCATATCCTCGTAAGAACTATAGGGCTGCGCCACACGAACATCATAATCCACCCCTGTCGCCCTGAGGTTAGGGCCGGTAAAGCCGTAATTGAGCGCCCTTTCAGGCGTGATCGTTCCGACGCCTACCGTGCGGTCGATGAAAATGCGGTTGCGGTTGAAAAGTTTTTCGAATTCCTTGAGTACCGCGGGATATTCTTTGAGGAATTTATCGATTTTTCGAAAGACCGTGTCGTTAAAATTCCTTTCGAAACCGCCCACGCGGCCAATGTTGGTGGTGAGCCTGGAGCCGCAGATCTCTTCATAGATCTCATAGATCAGTTCGCGATACTGCATCACATAGAGGAAGCCGGAATAAGCCCCGGAGTCAACGCCTACTACTGAATTGCAGATCAGGTGGTCGGAGATCCGTGCCAGTTCCATGATGACAATGCGCATGTAATCGACACGCTTGGGTGTTTTTACGCCCAGCAGTTTTTCCACCGTCAGGTGCCATCCCATGTTGTTAATGGGAGAGGAGCAGTAATTCAGGCGGTCGGTAAGCGGGGTGACCTGGTAAAAAGGCCTTCTTTCGGCGATCTTTTCAAAGGCGCGGTGGATATAGCCAACCGTTGGTACGGCGCTGACTACCCTTTCGCCATCCATCTCCAGGATATTCTGGAAAACGCCATGCGTGGCGGGATGGGTGGGCCCCAGGTTTAGCGTGGTGGTTTCTTTCTCCAGGGAATCCTGACCTAAAAGCGTATGATGTTCTTTTACCTCGTGTTCTTCCATGATTTTGTTTACTGTTTATCCTCCCGGGTTCCTGCGGCGTCTTCCACCAGCCTGTCCGGTCCCCTGCCGAACATCTCATCGTCCTTGTCAATGCGGGTCTGGTCTTCCAGGGGATATTCCTTCCGCAAAGGGAAATAGTCCATCTCATCCACATTCAGGATGCGTATCAGATTGGGATGACCGACAAACTGAACTCCGAAAAAGTCATAAGTCTCCCGTTCCATCCAGTTCGCTGCCGCATACAGCGCGGTAGCGGTATATACGGTGGGGTCGTTAATGTCCGTAAAGATCTTAAAGCGTAAACGAACCTTATCCCTCATGTTATGCAGGTGATATACCACTGCGAGCTCGGCGCCTTTGTTGTCGGGGTAATGCACGGCCGTCAGGTCGGTTAGAAACTGAAAATGCAATTCCGCATCATCATACAGGAATTGCAATACTTTAAGATTCAGTTCTTTAGGGGCTGTAAAGGTCAACAGCCCGTAAGGCTCCTCAAAACCCGTGAGTACCTCGGGGAATTTTTCCGTCAATCGTTGTTTAATATATTCACCGGTCAGTTCCATGCTGCTTTTTCAGTTTATTGTATGCCGTATTCGTCCATGAGGTGTTGGTATCTGTCGGAATGCCGGTGCCGGAGGCTTTCCTGTCCTACCAGGTCCTGTATCCTCATCAGACCGTCCAGGATAGCTTCCGGTCGCGGAGGGCATCCCGGCACATATACGTCGACCGGAATGATCTGGTCAATGCCCTGTAACACCGAATAGGAATCAAAAATACCCCCGCTGGACGCGCAGGCGCCTACGGCAAGTACCCAACGGGGTTCGGCCATTTGCAAGTAAACCTCGCGCAGGATGGGGCCCATCTTTTTAGCGATCGTCCCCATGACCATCAGCAAATCGCATTGCCGGGGGGTGAACCCAAGTCTTTCGGAGCCAAACCGGGCGATATCATAATGAGAGCCCATGGTGGCCATAAATTCTATGCCGCAGCAGGAAGTGGCGAACGGCAGCGGCCACAGGGAGTTTTTCCTTGCCAGGCCGATGACCTTGTTAAATGAAGTGGCAAAATATCCCTCGCCGGTAGCGCCCTCGGGCATCTCCACCATCTTCACTTTCGTATTGAATCTTACGGGACGTCCCATTTTGCTTTATTAATTATTTGATCATGATTTAACCAGTTCATCCATCCCGGCCGGACAGGGCCCATGAGCCACCCGGCACCTTAATCGTCGAATTTCAGGGCTCCCCGTTTCAGGATGTAAAAGAACCCGCACAGGAAAAAGCCGACAAACATCAGCACCGCAACAAACCCACTCCACCCCAGCTCCCGGAAATTGACCGCATAGGGATAAAAAAATACGATCTCGACATCAAACAGCACATAGAGAATGGCTGTCAGGAAATACTTGACAGCCACAGGCTGCCGCGCATTGCCGACCTGCTTGATGCCACTCTCGAAATTTTCTAATTTGTCTTTAGTCTTGCGTTTTGGCCCCAGCAACTGGGAGGTAGCGATGCCTCCTGCCACGAATAAACCCGCAATAAGCAGTTGCAGGATAATGGGCAGATAATCAATTGGCGTGGATGCCGCCGCATCCAGTAATACAAAATGAAAGGATAACATATAAACCCTTGTGATTTTACGGACGCAAAAGTACGCTAAAGTGTATAAAATACAAATCGGATTGGGAATATGGGGCCGGATCGGTTCACGAGTCCGGCCTGAAAACGAATCTTCAGAACCTTCCTGCGTCCTTTTAGTACCTGCTATCGGAGGTTTCTTCCCGGTGATTATTGGCCGGCGATCTTTTTCTGATAATATTTACAGGCGGGGCGCAGTCCGCAGATGCCGCATTTGGGGTTGCGGGCCACACAAACATAGCGTCCGTGCAGGATAAGCCAGTGATGGGCGATGTGTATTTCTTCGGTGGGGATATTTTCGATGAGTTGCTTTTCCGTTTGCAGGGGTGTTTTGGCGTTCGTGGTCAGTCCGATGCGTGCCGATACCCTGAAAACGTGTGTATCCACCGCCATGTTTGGTTGTTTATGTACCACGGAGGTGATGACGTTAGCCGTTTTGCGGCCGACACCCGGCAGCGTCATCAGCTCCCCGACCGTTGCAGGGATCACGCCGCCAAAATCCTTCACCACTTTGCGGGCCATCCCCATGAGGTGCTTGGTTTTGTTGTTCGGATAGCTGATGCTGCGGATAAGGGGAAACAATTCTTCAAAGGTAGCTTTGCTCATGGCCTCCACATCAGGATATTTCGCAAAGATGGCAGGCGTGGTCATGTTGATCCGTTTGTCAGTGCATTGCGCTGAAAGGATCACAGCGACCAGCAATTGATAAGGACTGCCGTAAACCAATTCTGTTTCCGCCCCCGGATTGTTTTTTGCAAAATAATCCAGGACAAACCTGTAACGTTCTTTTTTTGTCATATATGATTATAAAGAATGAGACTCACGGCTGCTGATCGTAAGCAGGAACAAAGATAATAAAGATAGGAATGCTTTTGAAAGACATGGGCTTGCAGAGGCATGTCATTTCGGCTGAGGCAATCAGGTATCATGAGGCTGGCAGGTTCCTGGAAGTCAGAGTTGAACAGAATAGCGCACCAGCGGGTGATATGAGATATTATTTCTTTAAACTGATTTTTAACGTTGATATCATCCAACGGCACACCGTCGCCATAATAGATAAACAAACAATTTAATAAATGACAACCGGAGACTCGGTTTCAGGGATGAATTTTTCTTTTAATTCCACGACCATTTCACAATAGGTTAAATACGCAAATTGGTTATCACCCCTTTTGATTGCATCCACACATCTCCTTATAACTTTGTATATGCCTGCAAGAATGTCCTGCTCATCCTCTCTTCTTTTTATAGCACGCACAATTTGAGGAGCGTATTTGTAATAAATTGCAATAAGCAGACTGCCATCCTCTTTATTTAAAAGATAATTGTCCCTAAATTTTCGCAAAACCGTTAGCTCTTCACAATCGTCTTGCAATCCTTTTGATTCAATACAAGCCGTCGTGAGATAACAATTCCTTTTATTTTTCTCCTGCTCAGCAACTTTCCTTAGCACCCCTTCTACGGCGTTCCTGTGTATGCGGCCATATTCATTATAATATTCTTCAAACGAATTCATCTCAAGCATGTGATCAAACGCTGCAAAATAAACTCCATATATTTCAGCGCCTTTTTTAGTCCTGGTCATTTCACCTTTTACTCTAAGAAAGGTAGGCCGTGCCAGGATGAAGCTATTCCACTCGAGTCTTTCCTGTATGATAGAACATCTTGTTGCAGCGTCACCCGTTTCGTATTCTCGCATCAATTTGCCACCCAGATCATCAAAACCGTAATCATCAGGCGACTTTTCCATAATTTCACCAGACTTATATTCACCTTCCACGCGGATAAAAGCTCCGGATTGAGCAGCGTTCGCAGTTTCAAAAATAATATTGGACAAAATCATTGCGGGGTGACCGTCCATGTTAAAATAAGTAGCGTCATCCTTAAAATAAGCTTCAGAGGTGCCTCCCCCTTTTTTCGGCTTAGGTTTGTACTCAAGGTCTTTATGATGATGTATTTGTATTTCTTCATTGGCTTTGCCCCGTAATTCTTCAAATTCCGGGGATTCGCGGGTCAGATTTTCGGCAAATTCGTTGACCGGCGTTTCAGTTTTACTGCCAAAGCCAGCTTGCACTTCATCCCATATCCCTTCCCGCTGAACTACCTGGTTTTTAGCGACTTGCTGCTCAGCATGGTTCTTTGCCATTTGCTGAAGAACCCTCAACTGCTTCACCTGCGGACTATTGTTTGCCAGCTCCTGAAGTTTTCTTTGCGGAATAGTTGCGGATGCTGTATCTGCCAATCCAGGCGCGTTATGGCCCCGTTGCCTTTGGGATATTTCATTGGCAACCGATTGGACGTTGTCTTTTTGTCTCTTTTTAGCCTTGGTTCTCATATTTTTCTTTTGATAGCCATTTGAAATTACCTTAATACCCCTCAAAAAATCGGGGTAACTATCGTGGGTCAATTTCCGACATCTTGTCTATATACCTGCTTAATGCAGTCAGTACCTTGCTGGTCAACTGTATTTCCGGATCCACTTCTTTAAACTGCCGCTGTTCGATCGCTTCACGGATACCGGGGAGTGTTTTGACGCCATAACCGGTGTAGAGTCCGGGCGCATAAATGAGATGCTTGTACCAGGGACGCCCGGGCAGTCCCTGGTCGGAGGTGAGGTAGCGTTCACTTTTGAAAACCAAGGCGTTCAGCGTATGAATGGCTTTTTCATCAGGATGCTGCTCTAAGCTATCGAAGACCCGCGCGTAGTCATCGGCGCTCTGATGCAACGCCGCTAACGCGTTTTGGAGCGGTGCAAAGTCGAAATAGGGAACCGCCTGCTCAGCTTGGGGTACGACGAACGTTTTTTCCGGGTCGCCGACCCGTTCATAGATGCTGTCTGCAATGAGCTTGTTTTGAAAGACGGTCTCCCTGCGCATATCATCCGCCAATTGCTGCACCTGTCCGGCATAACTATCCACTGTTTTGTAGAAGTGGGTAAAATCAAAAGGCAGGATATCGGCGTCCGCCAGCCGGAGTACCGTTTTGCCGGCCACTTCCGCCAGGGCTACCTCATACTTGAATCCGGGATCCTTAAACTTTTTGAAGAGAATATAATCATCATACATGGTATGGTATTCGCCGCCGCCGTCTTCACCGCCAAACCCCAGGTTCATGGCTGCAATGCCAAGATGCTGGAGGAAGGGGGAATAATCAGAGCCGGATCCCAACGCGCTCAGGCGAAAATCATCGGCCTGTTTCCTTTTATCATGGAGACTACCTGCATCCAGACTTCGTTGTCCCACAGAAATACCTTTTTCAGGATCGGTAACGGAGAAGGCCACTTCGGAGAAGAACTTCTCGAGGGAATGGGAGCCACCCGCGTATAGCAGGCCACGGCCGTTATTATCGGAATTAATATAGGCCACCGCTTTTTGCTTTAATTCATTTTCATGGTCTTCCACCCATTCGGTGGATCCGAGCAATCCCGGTTCTTCACCGTCCCATACACAAAACACAATGCTGCGCCTGGGACGCCAGCCGTGACCCGCTAACCTGCTCATGGACCGGGCTTCGCTCAGTTCCGCCACCAGGCCGCTGACCGGGTCGGCGGCGCCATTCACCCAGGCGTCCTGATGGTTCCCACGGAGAACCCATTCATTAGGGTATTCGCTGCCCGTCATCATGGCGGTCACATCGTAGATGGGCTTGATGTCCCAGTTAAAAGCCACTTTCAGGTGCACCTTGGCCGGTCCAGGGCCGATGTGATAGGTGATGGGCAGGGCACCGCGCCATCCAGCCGGCGCTACGGGGCCTTCAAGTGCGGCCAGTAATGGCTGAGCGTCATGATAGGAAATCGGCAGTACGGGGATTTTCATAATGGTCCTGGCATCGCTTATCTTCATGCGTTTGGCGTCTTTGGTAGCCGCGTATCCGGGGGTGAGCGGATCTCCGGGATACACCGGCATGTCTGCTACGCTGCCTCTTTGTACCGCATAAGGATTTTTATAGGCGCCTTTGGGATAAGTATCCCCCTGGTAATAGCCGTCCCCTTCGGGATCGGAATAAAGGATGCAACCGATGGCGCCATGCTGGTAGGCTACCTTGGGTTTGATGCCGCGCCAGGAACCGCCGTATTTTGCGATGACGATCTTCCCTTTTACCGATACGCCCATTTCGGCCAGCTTTTTATAATCGGCGGGCACACCGTAATTCACAAATACCAGTTCGCCGGTAATGTCACCGTCGGCGGAATAGGCGTTGTATGGCGGCAATTGTTCTTTGGTCTGGGCGGTATAAGGATCACCGGGAATCACCTTTTCCATTAACACAGCCTTGTATCTGGCGGGCGCTATCAGTTCCAACTGACGTACTTTCGGCGTGGGGAAAAGTACATAATAGGTATCAATGCGTGTATCATAGCCCCACCCCCGAAACAACGAATCAATGAACAGGACATTTTTTTTATCGTAAGGAGAACCCACATGATGCGGCCTGGCCGAAAGACGCTTCATCCATTTGTCCATATGATGGGTGTGCAGCGCGGTATCGAATTCCTTTTCCACGCTTCGCTGCCTTGCGGCGTTGCTACCGGTAAACCCCATGATGGAAGATTGTGCCAGGACGGATTGACAAAACAGCAGTACGGCGACAGACAGGCAAAGCGGGAAGTATTTTTTCATGCGGATTTTTTTTAAAGATACGATCCGGATTGATTTCTCACAACAAGCGTTCCATGGAAGTGACGATTAGGCCCCCGTGCTGAATATCAGTTTATTGACCTGTTCAATCTCATCGGAGGAGATCGTGTGGCCCATATTGTCATAGATCTTTTCGGTGACCTCCGCATGCATGCTTTGTAAGATACGGGTGGTGGCGTAAACCCGTTCCACCGGGATATGCATATCGGGATTGGAACTTCCGATAAAGACCGGCGTATGGTGAAAGTCACCGTTGTAGTTTTCAGGGTATATCCGGTCACCGATCAATCCGCCCGTGAAGGCGGCGGCGCCGCCATACTTTGCGGCGTTGCGGGTGATAAATTCCAGCATCAGACAGGCACCCTGGGAAAAGCCGAGAAAAAATATATTTTCTGCGGGGATGCCCTGCGCCTGTAAATCCTCAAGGAGGTTCTTTAACAGGGATAACGCGGAGGAAAGCCAGGGCTCGTTCCGCGCGGGCGGTACCATAAAGGAATAGGGATACCAGGTATTGTTTGTCGCCTGGGGTGCCAGCAGGGCGAAATCCTTTACCGCTAAATGGCCGGCCAGGGAAAGAATATCCTCCGCACTTCCGCCGCGTCCGTGTATCATGATGAGCGCTTTATCCGCTTCGGCGATGTTTATCCCCGCCGTTTTTATGTCTCTAACATGGCTGTTATTTGAAGGCATCGTCGTGGTGTGTTACAGGCGTTAAAACTTGTTCCAATTCTTTTCTGTAAGGCTCAAATTGTTTGGGTAATTTTAAAGCTTCGCCTAAATGGGCCACTTCCTCATCAATGGCAAATCCAGGCCCCTTGGTGGCGATCTCAAAGAGCACGCCACCGGGTTCACGGAAATAAACGGAGGTGAAATAATCCCGGTCGATGACGGGTGTGGGATTCAGCATTCGCTTAACGATCTTTTCCCGTACAGCCAGCTGCGATTGGGCATCCGGCGTGGCAAAGGCAATGTGGTGCACCATTCCGCTGCCGGCAAGGCCTTTCAGCTTGTCCGGGGTGCAAATGATGTCGACATAATTCCCGGGGGCGTCGCTCACCGCGAAACGGAAGCGGTTCCCCTTTTCGGCGATCAGTTTGTGACCCAGCTGTTCGGTGAGCAGCCCGGCGGTGCGTTCATAGCCTTCTTCCCAGATCTCAGCGCTGTAAAAACCCCTGATGGCGTGTTCAGCGGGGACAGGCCCCTGACTGAAGCCTTGCCGGATGTCTTTGTCGTTAAAAACCAGCTCCAGGCCCAGGCCGTCTTTGTCCTCAAAATAAATGACGGTTTCTTCCTGGAACCTGCCCTCCGGTGTCTTATAGCTGACGTCATACTTTTTCAATCGCTCCAACCAGTAGTTTTGCGATGTGGCGGCGACGGAGAAGGTAGTGGTGTTCAGCATGCCTTTACCATGCCTGCCTTTTGTCAGCCCGTCATAGGGGAAGAAAGTGAGGATACTTCCTGGATTCCCGTTTTCATCGCCGTAATAAAAGTGATACACCTCCGGTGCGTCAAAATTAACGGTCTTCTTCACGAGCCTGAGACCCAGGATGCCGGCATAAAAGTCAATATTTCCCTGGACATGGCCGGCGATGGCGGTAATGTGATGGATGCCTGTGATCAATTGTTCTTCCATGTCGTTTCAGTTTTTATAAGCAAAGTATTCAGTAATAGATTGTGCTTTTTCACGATGCCTGTGGCAATTCAAGCTCTCCGAGCAGGTCATTCAGGTCCAGGGCCTGGGTGTACATTTCAACGGAGCCGTCCGCCTGATGTGGCCACTGATCCCTGGGACGGTCCCAGTACAGTTCCACGCCGTTGCCATCGGGGTCGTTCAAATATAAAGCCTCCGATACGCCATGATCGCTTGCGCCGGTCAGGGGATAATGAGCCCTGCGCAGACGGTCAAGAATAACAGCGAGGTCCCTTCTCGTGGGATATACGATGGCAGTATGGTACAACCCCACCCCACGCAGGGGCGCGGGCGGGGCGCCTTTGCTATGCCACGTATTTAAACCGATGTGGTGATGATAACCACCCGCGGAGACGAAGGCCGCCTGGTCTCCATATCTTGTGGTAAGCTCGAAGCCCAGCAGATCGCGGTAGAATGCCAGGGCGCGTTCCAGATCGGCTACTTTAAGGTGTACATGTCCGATGCGTGTTTCGGCAGGCATGATGTAGGACTGCTTTATATTTTCTTCCATGTTGATCAGATGTGTTTATTGGCTCTTCGTGGCGGAGAGCCTTTTACGCTTATTCACGTGTTAAAGCGGCTCCGGCTTTTTTGATGGAATTGTTTCTCATTATCCACTATAGGCTCCGGATCTCGAATATTTAGCTGTCTCGTCTACTATGAAAAGTACCAGGTCAGCGGCACCTCTGGCGCTGACCATTACCCGCTCATCCTTTATCAGTGCGGCGTCACCCCTGTTCAGCACAATATCTTTGCCGGCTAAGACCACGCTGCCATCAAATACGTATAAAAAGGAGGTGAGGTTGTTTAACTCCGGCGTTTCAAGGGTGGCATCGCTGAGGTGCGCGTCATAAACAAAGGCTTCGCTTCTTATCTTTAAAGGGGCTTCACTGTTTTCCGGCCCCCCGATCAGTCGCCATTTGTTGAGACTATGCAGGGAGGGGAAAGTCCGGAACTGTATGGAAGGTTCTAAATTATCCTCCCTCGGCCGAAAGAACATTTGCAGCATGTCCACCCTTTGTTCGTCCGTCTCCGCCACCCCTTCCTCATGAAAAAGACCGCTGCCGGCATTCATCATCATCATGTGGGTTCCATGAAGCGCTTCACTTAATCCATGGCTGTCCCGGTGCAGCATGGTGCCTCCGCGCATATATGAAAGGATCTCATCGTTTTGGTGCGGATGCATGGGTATAAGACCGCCCGGTTCAATGGTGGAATGATCCACGCGGCCCAGCGGACCAAGCCCACGGTCGCCGGGGATATTCAGTTTCAGGCCGGGAGAGATCAGCCGGATGATAAATTTACCCTGGTTGATCCTGTGTCTTTCATCAGCTTTTGATACATAAATCATAATTTGATTTCTTTGTTAATCTTAATACTTCAGGACCCTTT
>DASULB010000003.1:0-3292 GCA_036278455.1 Chitinophagaceae bacterium
TCATAATTCACGTGTCCGGATATTTTTCTTCCGGCACTTTCATTTTGCTCATTAAAGTGACCCGGCATCACGTTGCCCTTGAAATAACAGCGCTGCGTGCCGCTGCCATAGCCTTCGTGCTGGGCATTGAAAGCATAGAAAAAGGTGGTTCCCGCACCTGGCTTGTAATAATTATTTACAAAATTTACTTCCCAGGCGCCGCCATCCGTGGCACGGGTACCCCAGTTATAGACCACGTTATCCCGGATGTCCAGTCTGCCGGAATATTCCCCGTTGCCATCCACCCCTCCTGCCAGGCTCCAGTTCCTTCCATAGCAATCCGCCAGCAGGTTATAGTGGAAACTGCCGATGTCACCGCCGATGCTGGCGGCAAAACCATGGGCCTTCCCCGGCGGGTAATTATGATGCCCCGCCACATTCAACGCTTCAGAGATGAGTGTATGCTGCAGGGTGATATTTTTGGCTCCCCGGGAGCTGAAGGCCTCATCCATGGTCCAGCTGATGGAACAATGATCGATGATGGAGTGGTCGCAGCCGGTGAGCCCCATGCCGCCATAAGAAACATTTTCCTTGCCAAGCCGTACCCGGATAAAACGGATAATATCATCATTGGCAGTGACCCCAAGAGTGGCGCGCCGGATGCAGATCCCTTTACCGGGAGCGGTCTGCCCCGCCAGGGTAATATAAGGCTGTGTAAGGTTCAGCCGGGACTCAAGGGTAATGAGTCCCGAAACCGCAAAAACGATCGTACGGGGACCGATATCAGCGGTCACCGCCGCCCGGAGGCTGCCGGGACCACTGTCACGGGTGTTGGTCACTTCTACTACTTTCCCGCCACGGCCGCCCCGTGCAAAACGGCCATAACCCTGGGCGCCGGGAAAGGCCAGCTGAGCCGTTCTGAATTTCCATACGGTCCCTTTTGAACGGACGCCGGCCCTGATCTCATCCACCCGCCAGTAATAAGTGAGCATGCTGTACAGGTGGTCCACCCGGTAGGTGGTATCCTTCCGGGTACCTTTAAATAAGGGAGACCCGTGTCCGGCGGCGGCCACCGCCGCTGAGTCCGTCCCGATATATACATCCCTGGAACCTGCCCCTGCTCCCGTCGTCCATCTGAGCAGGCAACTGTGCGCCTTCACCTGCACATGTTCATCGGCATCTGTAGGAAAGGGCAGCCGGGCGCGACTGGTCAGATCCGGTGTATTGATTTCAAACCCGTTGATGATCACATTTTTCACCGAAGCCGATGACCCGGGATCGGCCGCAAACCGGATCACGACATCTTTCCCGCTTACTGCATTGACGTGTAAATAAGCCGTCACGCCATCCGCATTCCTGAGCACACGGTTGCCTGGTTTGAGATCATGCACCCGTAATTTGCCATCCACATAAATATTGAGAGGGCTGAAGGTATTTCCTTCCGGGCTTTGTACCATGTTATGGTAGGTGAGCAGGGTATGGGGCCCTGGTGTCAGCCCGCTGATGCGCATTTCGATCTGGCCTCCCTTATTCCCATCGGCCACGGTAATACCATCGCTCACCAACCTGGCATAATTGGGATCCTGCATACCGGCCTTATACCAGATCGTTACCAGACCGCTGCCAAATTTTCCCACCCGCGAAAACCGGACCTTCACCTGACCAAAACGCATGCTGTCAGCAGGTCCCGCCCTGATCACCCAGGGGGAATAGCCATATTGACTGACCTCCTTTTCGGGCCTGCCGGCTTCGTTGAGATCGACCCTGATGACCTGACTCTGGGCGGACAGCATCAGTGGTACACACCATAAAACAAGCGGCATGAAACACTGCACGAAATACTTCACGACACACTTCACCCGCGAGGGGTCAGTATTACAGGATTGGCCATTCGGATTCATCGTTTCTTATTTTTTTTCTGTTTAGGTTTTACAAAATGTAAGACGCTGGTTCCCATATCCCGCGAAGTGGCCACCGCGATCCCCCGCTGAAAGGATTTGTCCACCGCACAGTAAAAGTGGTAGACGGTGCCCTGATAATTGATGACACTGGATTTATGCGCGAACGCTTCATCATAAGGTTTGGAGGGTTCGATCAGGTTTGGTCCTTTCCAGTCCGTCCAGTGTACCAGGTCATAAGAACAGGCAAAGCGGTTGAAGGCGCCGCCGGTATGTTTCCAGAACGCCCCGAAATAAAACATCACCCAGACCCTGCCGATCTTTTGGATGTCGGGGTCTCCTGTAATGCCCTGTTGGTGGTCCAATACGGGGTTTTTTCCAAAGCGTTTCCAATGGACCATATCCTTTGATATGGCCATGCCGATGCGCTCCGCGCCCCGTTTATGCACGCTGTCACCATTCGCATTGTAATACATGACAAAAGGATAACCCGTGGTCTTTTTCTTGTCCCAGATCACCGTGCTTTTGTACAAAGCGTGGTTATCCCACCAGCTCACGTCTTTGTCTTTGATCCTCAGCACAGGATGATCCAGGCGTTTCCATTCGTGGGGCTTGGCGGGGCTCCTTTTTGTAAAGGCGATCCCGATGGACAAAAGGCCTTTTTCATAACCCCGGCTGTGACCGCCAAAGTAACTCATCCAGTACTGATGCCGGTAGCGTTGCAACTGATAGCTGCCTCCCCACCGGTCATCCTCCAGTGAAACATAACCCGCCTTCTGGTTATTATCCCAGTCAGCGGTATCGGAAAAAGAAAGTATCCTGCCCAGTGTATTCCAGTGCAAAAGATCACTGCTCCCTGCGAGCCAGGTTTCATAACCTCGGCCATTATAGACGATATAGGTCATGTACCATTTACCCGATTTTCTGAATACCGTGGGGCAATCCACTTTGTGGGCATTATCCGCCGGTACCAGTACCAAACCATACTTATAAGGTGTTTTAACCTGCTCGTAGATCCGTTCCATGACTGAATCGGGAACCCGTTTTTTTACCGATTGGGCGCTCGCCTGCAATGAAGATCCTAATGCAAAGAGGAGCAGGAAAACGATGATTTTTTCTTTAAGCATGTTCGCGATCTTTAGCGCTTATCTTTAACCCTTTTCTGCTGATCCCCCGACTCCGCCTTCCAATCATCATGGTGGCTGCCTTCAGCAGCCTTCCCCCTGTAAGCCACCCGTATCGAGATGCCGGGAACCGGGAGGTCAAACCGTTCCTTGTGATCACGGACAATGACACGGCAGGCCCGCGGAACAGAGAACCATAAACAAGTATCCCATGCTTCCCATGCTTCCTATGCTTCCTATGTTTCCTATGTTTCATGAGGGTACTCCCCCTCCTTTATTTTTTCGCCGCTC
>DASULB010000004.1:0-8946 GCA_036278455.1 Chitinophagaceae bacterium
TAAGACTTCAAATTACATACAAAAACTTTTTAAATTTTTCTTGTTAGTTTAGAAAGTTTACTTAATTTTGGTATAGCGAGTAAGGGGATTTTAAATTCCTTGGTCGCTAATCCTTGAACCCCCTATTTTGACGGATGGCCATTTGATACAGTAAATTGATACCGGCTATACCGTGTTCTCCGATTTTAGTGTCTTTAACAAGCTCTATTAAGATTCTTTTACCTAAACCAAACACTATGGCAAGGCTGGTTGATTCTCATGGTTTGCAAAATGGCATCTTAAAACGGCTCTATTTTAAAAAAAACCAGTCCTGCGCGGCTTTGAGTGCCTGGCTTAAAAAAAGTATTCCTTTGGTGACAAAGGTCTTGAATGAATTGATCGCAGATGGCTACGTCATTACCAATGGTTTTGCGCCCTCTACGGGTGGCCGTCGTCCTTTAAGCTATTCGCTAAAGCCGGATAAGGGGTTCATCCTGGCGGTGGGTATGGATCAACACTTTACCACTTTGGTTATGGTGGACCTGGCGGGTCGCCAGGTATCCACGCCGGAAACGGTGGAGTTGAATCTGCACCGGGAGAAGGATGCCTTGCAGACGCTGGCGGACATCGTCAGTGCTCATATCGAAGGTTCGGGCATTGACAAAGAGAAAATCATCGGCGCCGGCTTCGGCATGCCGGGTTTTATCAATGTACAGGAGGGAGTCAACTATACCTTTTTCGACCAGGATATGAAGATCAGCCACCGGTCCTTTCTGGAAAAGACGCTGGACATGCCGGTATTCATTGACAATGACTCCAGCCTGACGGCGCTGGCCGAGTGGACGTTCGGCCTGGCCAAGGGGTATAAAAACGCCCTGATCATCAACATCGGGTGGGGGACGGGACTGGGCATGGTCATCAATGGGGAGCTTTTCAGGGGAGACAGCGGGTACGCCGGCGAGTTTAGCCACATCCCGCTCAGCGATAACGGGGTGTTATGCGAATGCGGAAAAAGAGGCTGTCTGGAGACTGAGACATCCCTGCTCGTCATGGCGGAAAAGGCGGTGGAGGAAATTCAGCAGGGCAAAGTGCATCACCTTCCCTTAAAGGATGTAAAGTACATGAGCGATGTGATCATCGAATTAGCCCGCAGAGGGGACCAGTATTGTATTGAATTATTATCCCAGGTGGGGTTTATGCTGGGAAAAGGGATCGCCATATTGATCCATATTCTGAACCCGGGGCTGATCGTACTCAGCGGGAGAGGTGCCAAGGCGGAAAGGATATTGATGTCACCGGTTCAGCAGGCACTCAATCAATATTGCATCCCCCGGTTGGTGGAGCATACCGAAATTGTGGTTTCCCGCCTGGTGCAGGATGCGGGATTGATCGGAGCCGCAGCATTGGTGGTGGAACATGTCAATATTTACCAGGGCAAGCCGGTGAGTTCTAAAAACAATTAATGGAACCGGTAGCATCAAACGCTTGAATATTAAGAATATGATGGATAGTAAACAGGGTTGGGTCGTCACATCAATTTTTAACCCTGTTTATAAATCTTTTAGCCGATAAAAGGTCAATTAACATCAGAAGACTTGATTTTCCATTCCCAGTGCTTTTCCCGAAGAACCGTAGAAAATAACTTGTTTATAATCATTCCATTATTTCAATCAAGCATTTAAATTTCAAGCCATGAAAAGAACATTACTTTCCTTTGCCTGTCTGATGATAGCCTGCGCCGGCTTTGGACAAAGTATCCTGGTGACCGGTAAGGTGACGTCAGCAAAAGACGGTTCTTCACAACCCGGAGTGACGGTCGTGCAAAAAGGAACCACTACCGGAACCGCTTCCACCGCAGACGGAACTTATTCCATTACTGTACCGGGAGACGCAACCCTTGTATTCAGCCAGGTAGGCGATATCACTCAGGAGATTCCGGTAAATGGCAGAACGAAGATTGATGTTGCATTGAAGGAGAACGCGAAAGAATTAAGTGCGGTGGTTGTTACCGCGCTCGGTATTAAGAGAGAGAAAAGAAGCCTGGGATATTCCATGCAAGAGATACAAGGCTCGACCGTGGAGCGTTCCAATGCGCCCAATGTAGTCAATGCGCTTGCAGGTAAGGTAGCCAGCGTGAATATTTCTACACCCAATGGGGTGGATGGCGGATCCACCAGGATAGTCATTGACGGGAACAACAGTATTGGGCTTGATAACCAGCCGCTCATCATAGTGGATGGTGTTCCTATGGAGAATGACATCCCGGCCGATGCGCAAAGCCCGAGCAATCCCAAAGACTGGGGCAGTCCTATTAATTTAGTGAATTCCTATGATATAGAAAGCATGAGCGTCCTGAAGGGACCTGCTGCCGCGGCATTATATGGCGGACGTGGCGCCAATGGGGTCATTATCATCACTACCAAAAAAGGTACGCAAAGACAGGGATTGGGGGTGGACTACACCTTCAGTTATAAAGTGGACCAACCCTACCGGTTTCTAAAAGTGCAGAATAGGTATGGCGCAGGTGGAATGGTTTCCCTGAATAAACCGGCGTACCAGACGGACGCCAATGGGAAACCGATTCTTACGGACGGATGGACGCAGTTATTCGTCGATCAGAAAACAGGGAGCGGCCCTTATGGTGTGAACAGCTATGATCAGGTAAGCTGGCCCGGAAGCGGTAGTTCCTGGGGGCCTCAAATGAACGGCACCATGATTACCTGGTGGGATGGCAAAGAACGGCCGGACGATCCTCAGCCTGACAATATGAGACTGCTCTATCAGAATGGTACACAGGCCACCCACCATGTTTCTATTTCGGGCGGGAATGAGTGGGGAACGTTAAGAGCATCCTATACAAGGCTGGATAATACCGCCATACTCCCCAACTCGGGTTACAACCAAAACACCATGAACCTGGGGTCAAATATCCAAATCAGCAAAAGGGTGAACGTGACGTTGTCGGCGTCTTATTATATAAATGTTTACCATAACGCGCCGCAACTGGGTAATAATGATGCAAGCTCCTGGCAAAAAAGGTTATTGTATAATGTGGGGAGGAATTATAAGGGCCTGGATATACAGCAGTATAAAAACCCGGATGGAACGCAAAATGCACTGACTAATTTCCCATGGATAGGCAATGGCGGTTATATGATCTGGAATCTCATGGAGAATAATGAATGGAAGACCAGAAGGAAACTACTGGGTTCCGCACAGTTCGACTACAAGGCTACGGATTTTCTGGACATCATGTTCCGTGCGGGCCTGGACGCCAATAATGATGAGGACCTGATAAAGCATCCGCCCACCGATAATACGGGCCTTAACGGCGGTGATTACGAGCATGGACTGAGCCGGGATAATACCACTGATTTCGTGGGAATGGCGAGTTTCCACAAGGAAGACATTGCCCAATCATCCATTAATGCGAAATTATCCGTAGGGGCAGAAGCTTATGAACGTAAAATGTATGGGGTATCGGGTAAAAACGGCGATTGGTCCGTTCCTGATTTTTATAATTTCAGCACCTTTAACGGCAATCCTAATGCAACCACTGAAGCCACGCTGAATACCAAGCTGAATTCCCTGTACGGGCTGCTCAATTTGTCTTATAAAGAGTTCTTATACCTGGATATTACGGGCAGAAATGACTGGTCATCCACTTTACCGCCATCAGAATGGTCTTATTTCTTTCCTTCCGCTTCAGCCAGTTTCGTATTTTCCGATGCGTTGCACATCAATCCCAGTGTCCTGAGTTTCGGTAAGCTTAGGGCGGCCTGGGCGCAGGCAGCGGTATCGCCGGTACCCTACTTTGTAAATTATGCCTACACAGCCGGAAGTTTTGGCGGACAGCTTGCCACTTCGCTTCCTACGGATTTGCCTGCACTGCATTACAAACCGCAGATTAACACCACAGAGGATATCGGTCTTACTTTGGGTTTTCTGAAAAGCAGGATCACCGTGGATCTGAGATATTATTACGGGCGTACCAAAAACCAGATTATCCATTCTCCCCTGCCTCTGTCCTCAGGCGCGGCGAATCTAACGGTGAGCGAGGGGGTACTGGAGAATTCGGGCTATGAACTGACCCTGAACGCCCGGGTCGTGGATCGCCCCGGATTCAAATGGGATATTGCGCTTAACGCGTCTCATAACAACAATAAATTGTTGTCGCTCGCACCCGGTGTCGACAGAGTGGATTTGGGCAGCATATGGGGTGACGGGGGCGCGCATGGCCCGGATGTCGCAGTGAAAGTGGGGGATCAGTACGGTACGATTTACGGATACGACTACACCTATTATAACAACGTAAGAACTCCGTCTAATCGGATTTTCATACAGGACCCCTTTGGAAAGGCCGAGATGAGCGGTGCCATCTATCAGGCTACAGACAGTTTGGTTCCAATTGGCAACGCCACACCGAAAATTATAGCCGGGATGTCCAATACCTTCACTTTCGCCGGTGGGTTATCGGTAAGCTTCCTGATGGATTGTAAATTGGGTGGCGATGTTTGGTCGGGTACCTATGCCACGATGATGCAGCAGGGCCTGGCTCCCGAGACACTAAAGGAAAGGGACGGAGGCGGTTTGCCCTATACGACCCCCGACGGCGAAAAGACTAATTGGGGCGTTCTTTTACCGGGCAAGTTCCCTGATGGAACGGTTAATACCAAGGTCGTGCATTACTATTATAAGTATATGCAGTATGGTGTTTGGAGCAGCAGTGCCAATTATGGCAATGACTGGATTGACGGGACCTCTGTTTTTAAGGATAACTGGATTAAGATGCGGGAGATAGATATTAATTATAACCTTCCCGATAGGTGGATACATAGAACCAAGGTTTTTCAGGCTGCTTCCATTTCGCTGGTAGGAAGGAATCTGTTTTACCTGTACAGTTCTTTGCCGGATAATATTAATCCGGAGGGAATGAATGGAGCAGGCAATGCGCAGGGTCTTGAATTCGCCTCGTTGCCCAGTTACCGTTCCTTTGGTTTCCAGGTTAGATTGTCGTTTTAAACGCTTTTGGCCCCGGTTAACATCATTTTTCCATTTGATAAAAATATTATCATGAAATATTCAAGAATAATTCCGGTATTGATCGTAAGCGGTTTATTGTTTTTCTCCTGTACCAAGGATTTTCAGGAACTCAACACGACCCCGGATAAACCAACCACCACCACCATACAGCCCCTGGTGAATCATATTATCAGCACGCTTTTTTTGAGTTGGCAGGAACAGGCGTCTGCCCACAATGACTGGTACTATCCAACCACACAGCTGGGAGGGATCACCTCCGGTTCAGGATATGTACTGGCAAATGCCGTGAATGAAATATGGACGGATTATTATAATACACTGGAAAACATCAATGCTGTACAGGATAAAATCAATATGATAAATGATACACTGAAAAATAAAAAAGCCCTTGATAATATTCAGGCAATCCTCTATATCCTGAAGGCTTATAAAACATTCCGTGTGACCGACCAGTTTGGTGACATTCCCTATTTTGATGCCGGGAAGGCCTATACGGGTGACATCAAATTCTACAGACCGAAATATGACGATCAGAAGGATATTTATTTGGATTGTCTGAAGAACCTGGATTGGGCGTCTAAAAATATCGTTACGAATCCTGCGGGGAACACCTACGTGTCAATGGGAAGTTTCGATACATTCTTTAAGGGGAATATGATGCTGTGGCTGAAGTTTGCAAACTCGCTTCGTTTGCGTTATGCCATGCAGATGGTGGAGAAAGACCCCACCGATGCTGCACCTATCATAAAAGACGTAGTAGGCGGCAATCTGCCGGTGATCACCGATGGCCTGGATAATACCGGGGATGTTGGTATGTGGCCTGCGCAATTGAATAATTATGATATTGCGAGCCGGCCCTGGTCATTCAACAGCCATAAATTTGAAAGGATGAGCACCACCTTCTGGAACATGGTTTCCACGGGTACCAACAGCGCTGATATATTTGATCCGAGGGCGGTCCTGTTTTGTGAAACGAACCAGGCGGGTAAATGGGCGCCTTATAAAATCGGCAGTACGGAATCCGATGCCACTAATCCATACGATACTAAACGGGATAACGATTACAGCGACAAGAGTGGATGCGTGTTCTCCCCTTTTAATTATCATCTTATCCGGGACGAACATTACATTCCCGAGCTAATTTTTACCGCGGCGGAAGTGCATTTCCTCAAGGCGGAGGCCTATGCCAGGGGGCTGGGTGTGGGCAAGGACTTGAACGCGGCGCAAACGGAATATTACGCCGGTATCACTTCCTCTGTAAATTTCTGGTACAACATTGCCCATCATACCAATGCCGACACCTATGACGATTGGGCTGCCGTCGCGCCGCCTATGCCGACCGGCGCCCAAATGAATGCCTTTTTAGCGAATCCCAAAGTGGCCTTTACCGGTTCCGACGATGATAAATTAAATAAAATTTACGCGCAGGAATGGCTCTCCTTCTTCCGGGAACCCTGGCTGGCATTTAACCTATGGCGGAGAACAGGCAGGACGCCGAGGGACGGCAATCCATCCGCCTATGCTACCTTTTACAGAATACCCTATCCTAACAGCGAGTCTATCAACAACACGACCAATTTCAGGGCGGAAATAGGCAAGATCGGCAGCAATGGCACGGACGTTAAGGTCTGGTGGATGAAATAGATATCCTTGGCAGCGGTGTAAAGAATGCGATGATATTGATGTGCCCAAAGCCTTGATATGCAAGAGAAAATTGGCAAGGAGAATCTTTGTATTACAGATGCAATACCGGCTGAAGAATGCTTATGATTCCCTGTAATTTCTTTATTAATTTAGATTTCTTCCTGCCGACGCGTGGGTGTGGTGGAATTTACAAGAAGGTAACGCCTTGTGTGGTTGTTGTTGAACACTTATATAACGACCCTTTTTTCTCTTTGTAATTATTCACCAATTAAAACCGCAATTGTATCTGTGGAGGTCTTGTTCCTGAAAGTGGAAGCAGCCATTCGCGGGCGCGCCAAACAGTAATTAAAAATGCCCCGTACCGGATCAGCCGGCAGGGGCATTTTGTTAAAATTCCCCCAGCATAAATTTTATTTTTTTGATTTACGAAATTGTTCGTAAGTTTGTATTACGAAATTGTTCGTAATTACAGCGCGACGGTTGCAGATTTTGAAGGGAGAATATTTATTTCCTGTAACCGGCGGCTAAGGCTCAACACTAAATATGATGAATGAAAATAAAGGCGTGCGCCCCACGGAAAGTGAACTCGGCATATTGCAGGTTCTTTGGGAGAAAGGACCCAGCACGGTACGTGAGGTTCATGAAATATTGACCGAAACCAAGGAAGCGGGCTATACCACCACCTTGAAACTGATGCAGATCATGCATGAAAAAGGTCTGGTCAAACGGGACACCGCCAGCCGTTCTCATGTGTATGAAGCGGCCGTATCAAGGGAGAAAACCCGGAAATTAATGGTGGACAAAATGATCAGGACCCTGTTTCAGGGATCTTCCTCCGGGTTGGTGATGCAGGCGCTTGGCCATCACCGTGCATCCGAAGAAGAGCTGGACGCCATCAAAAAATATCTGGCCAAACTAGAAGGTGATAAGAAAAGATGAGCCCTCAGATGATTCCATTACAACCTGAATTATAAATGCAATAATCATGACTGCACCCATAATTTCCCTGGTCAACGCGCTTGGATGGACACTGATCCATTCGGTTTGGCAGGCGCTGGTAATATTTGCGATTCTTCGCCTGCTGCTGGCGCTATTGAGGCGTGCCCCGGCTTATATCCGGTACAATCTTTCCTGCTGGGCGTTAGGGGGCATCTTTGTCTGGTTCCTGATCACCTTTTACCACCAATGGCAGTCCCTGGCGGTACAGGCCCTGTCCGTTTCCTCCGCTATGCCGGCCATGGCTGATCTGTACGCACCCGCTCAGGTTTCCGCAAATGCGACCGGCGGTGTTTTTGCCATCGCCAGCCTGCTGCCCTGGGTGGTTGGATTGTACGTGGCGGGGCTTCTGGTCTTTATTGCAAAAGTGATGCGGGATGTCCTGGCACTTTTCTATATCCGCAGCAGCCGCATACAGCCTTTTGATCCCGCATGGGAGAAATATTTATTAAAGCTGTCAGGGGCCTGGCACCTGACGCAAAGGATCCGTTTATACCTTTCTGAACGGATCGATGTTCCCGTGGTGATCGGTCAGCTGAAGCCGATCATTTACCTGCCGTTTTCAATGGTCACGAACCTTACACCCGCGCAGATCGAAGCCATCCTGCTGCATGAACTGGCGCACATCAGACGCTATGATTTTCTGCTGAATATTTTGCAGACCGTCGTGGAGACCATCCTGTTTTTCAACCCGTTTGTATGGTGGATATCCGGGAGCATTCGCACTGAGCGGGAGAACTGTTGCGATGACATGGTGCTTTCTCTTACCCAGCGTAAACTTTACGCGGGAGCACTGCTTGCATTAGAGGAGAACAGGTCTTACAAAGGCCGCTTTGTTCTTTCGGCGGCAGGCAAGAAACAACAATTATTTCACCGAATTAAACGCATCATGGAAGCAAAAACGAAGAAAATGAACGCCATTCAGCGCTTATTGGTCTTGCTGGTCCTGGCAGGAAGTATTTTTTCCATCGCCTGGCTGGCCCCCGAAAAAAAACCGGCTGATAAACCGGCTGCGGAGCCAGTGCAGGCCATGCCCATGGCCCATGCAGCGGCAAGCCGGATACAAGCGGATACGGTTCTTCCTGTACCGGCTCCTCCGGCCGCGCCGACCAATCCTGCACCTCCCGCGCCACCTCCTGGTGTACCTGCCGGAATGCCCCTTCCGCCAGCGCCTGATTCACTGCCCCGCGGCGACACGGCAGCTCATCGTGCCGGGTCTTTTTCCTGGGCACCGTTCAGTGATAGCGCGCTGAAAAAAATGCAAAACAGGTTGCAACAGTATTA
>DASULB010000005.1:0-6366 GCA_036278455.1 Chitinophagaceae bacterium
TATAATTAATTGCGAATTATTATCATAGACCTTGATCATCAAAAACGGTGCTTGTCAAGATTAACACCCTGTGGATCAGGTTGGAAAACGGGTAAACAGTCTCGATCAGGCGTCTGCTTCCTATATGCTGATTAAAGTGATCGAGAAGCCGCTTACGCTTATTTGTACTTTTAAGCCGTTCTTTGTATTTTTAGTACAGTAGGACAATTTCTCAACCTCAAATACATGAAATCCTGGTTGCTTATACCTTTAGTATGCATTATTTTTGTTCACGCTCATGCACAACAAAATGATCTTACCGACAGTCTCATAAACAGATTGCCTCGTGTGAGCGACACAGAAAAAGTACAGGTACTTATCCGGTTGTGTCGTGAATTTTCGCAGATAAATACAAAAAAAAGCATAAGCTACGGAAGTCAGGCTTTAAAATTGTCCAGGGATCTTCATTACACAACAGGTATTTCATCCAGCTTGCTTTATCTCGCTCACAGTTACCTTATCGTTAATAATAAGCGGAACGCGCTCAATCTTCAGCTACAGCTCCTGGAAGTTTGTAAAAACAATAACGACCAGGAGGGGCAGGCGCAGGCGTTGCAACTCATCGGAAACACTTATGTTTTTCTCGGTGGCTATCCTGAAGCGCTGCATTATCTCTTTAAGGCACTGACCATGTACGAACATATGAAAAATCCCCAAAAGTCATCCATTCTGCTTGAGAATATTGGCATAACATACCAGAAGCAGGGAAATGATAGTACTGCACTGAAATACTTCCTCCAATCTATGAGGCTGCTTGAACAACAGAATGAAAAAGATTATTCGGATCTGACGATGACTGCTAACGATATTGCTTATGTATATAAAGAAACGAACGAACTAAATAAGAGCTTGCAATATTTTCAAAAGGCGCTTATGTATGCAAAGAAAATATCGGGAGCTTATAATGCTCATGTCGTTTCAATGATCTTGACCAATATCGGAACACTTTATGCGAACAAAAAAAACTACAAGCAGGCGTTTGCTTATAATCAGAAGACGCTTGACCTTGCGCAACAAAAGAATAATCTGATTCTGAAGGGGCTGGGCTTTGAGAACAGAGCTCGCATATATAAAAGCATGACTGCCTTTGATCGGTCAACCCATTATTATTTAAAGGCGGATTCTATATTCCAGCAATTGAATATGGAAGGCAGGATTGCCACGGTACTAAATGCCGTTGCCGAAAACTATCTCAGCATGAAAGAATTGAATCAGGCGGAAAGCTATGCCTTGCAGGCCCTTAAAATAGCAAGGCGAGGCAATATACCCGAAGAATCCGAAAAGGCATTGAAGCACCTGATCATCATTGATAAGCAAACAGGCAACTATAAAAAGGCACTGGCATTTCAGGAGCAATACCATTCCATCAGAGATACCTTGCTTAACAAGGAAAAAGCCGATCAGATCATTAAGCTGCAAATTTTATATGAAACGGGCAAAAAGCAGGAACAGATCGAAATGCTCCGAATACAAGAATCGCGGGAAGAAATCCTACGCTATGTTTTATTAGGATGCATTGCTTTTCTGATGATCATTGGCGTTTTGCTCTACAGACAACAACAAATGAAGAACCGGAAAGATAAAATGCTTTCTGTTTCGCAACAAGCCCTCATTCAGGAACAGTTAAAAAATACCCGCCTGCACGAACAGCAATTGCAGCATGATATTCAATCGAAGAACAAAGAACTTACCACCTATGCATTGAATTTTATACAAAAAAACCAGTTGCTGGAAGAATTGAAAGACCGTCTCGCGGATATCAGAAAAAACACCGATGGAGCACTATCGGGGAAATTAGGCGGCTTGCAGCACATCATCCGCCACAGCTTTAATCTGGATAAGGATTGGGATGAATTTCGCTTGTATTTCGAGCAGGTGCACGACCGATTCTTCAAGGTATTAAATTCCCGCTATCCTGGTTTAAGCAACAAAGAATTGCGCCTTTGCGCTTTATTAAAAATAAATCTCTCTACCAAGGAAATGGCTAGCTTATTGGGAATTTCTGCGGCGAGCGTAAAAATGGCCCGCTACCGCTTACGGAAGAAGCTCCGGTTGGACTCTGAAAATGATCTCACTTGCTTTATGATCAATCTGGAAAAAGAGGTTTCAGAAAAGGCTGGAGAGGGCCTGTGAGCTACACTAGGCAAACCAGTTGAAAATCACCTGCTTATAATTTGGCATATACCCCTTTGTCCGCCTATTCTTCCCTCGCTTTTGCAAAAAATCCCCGTCTGTAAACCTTTTGTAGCCCTTCAAAATTTGGACAGCCTATAGTGCCCCGCTTATCTTTGCCCCTGCTTTCAAAGATAACACAATGACCTCCATTACCAGCTGATCTTTATTACATGAAACGCAATATTTTCATCTTATGGGCAGTCATGCTGACATTCAGTCAATGGTCCGCCGGGCAAACCTCTGCCGATTATAAAGTTATTTTCGATATCACCAGCTCTGATCCTGTCGCTCAGCGCCAGGTGGTACGTGATGCAGGACTTATTAAATCCGCTCATCCTGACGCCCAGATAGAAGTAGTGGTATATGGTCAGGCGCTACCTCTGATACAAAAAGACAAATCTCCTTTGGCTTCTGAGATCGAGAAGTTGATATCGCAAAAGGGAGTATCGTTCAATGCTTGTCATGTATCCATGGACCGTAATCATGTAACCGAAGCCGATCTGATCAAAGGAGCCGGAACTGTGCCTGATGGCATCTATGAGATCATATTAAAGCAAAAGCAAGGATGGGGATATATTAAGCTATCCCCGTAAAAATAGGACATGTCCTGTCTAAGATAAAAGTAAAAAGCATAGAGTTCCATTGCCAGGTATCTACCGATTAATCAAATATGACATAACCAGGAAAATCATTCATCTTAAAAATTTCAAACCATGAACAAACAACAAGTTGATCGCCGGAAATTCATAGGCACACTTTCCGCCAGTGCGGCCGCGATGGGTCTTTCCATGTTTACATCTCCTGTAGAGGTTGCGGCAAAACAAACTTCATCATTTACAGATCCGGGTGATCCCGATGCCTGGTTTAGGCAGATCAAAGGCAGGCACCGCATCGTGTTCGATGCTACAAAGCCACTGCCTATGCCGGTAATGCCTTTTGCGTGGCCCAGGGTCTTTTTAATGACCAATGCTGCTACCGGCACGCCGGAAAAAGAATGCAGCGTCGTGATGGTGATACGCCATGAGGTGATCGCGTATGCTTTGAACAATGAGATATGGCAAAAGTATAAGTTGGGCGAAATGTTTAAAATAAATAACCCGGCCAACCAATCACTCGCTCTTCGTAATCCCTTTTGGCAACCCGCACCCGGGACATATAAAGTCCCTGGCGTGGGCGAAGTGAAAATCGGTATCAATGAATTGCAGGATAGCGGCGTGCTGTTTTGCGCATGCGATGTAGCACTGACAGTGTATAGTGCCGTAGTAGCCGCTCAAATGAACGCCGACCCGGCTGCAATGAAAAAGGAATGGGAAGCCGGGATATTACCCGGCATTCAAATCGTACCTTCCGGAATATGGGCCGTAGGACGGGCGCAGGAGCATGGGTGCGCTTATTGCCAAGCCGGGTGAAATTACAGGCCCCGAGTTCTAAATCACCATCTTGGCTGAGCCGGGACCAAGGAATCAGACCACAGAAACGGGCTCAACTTAGAATTTGAGATTTGGAGCTCGGAGCTTATTTGGGTTTTCAAGCTTTGCTCTTTATACTTTAAGCTTATATAACATGTGTTTCAAAATGAAACCAGTCCATTACCAGAGCATCATCACTGCCTTGCTGATCATCATCGCGGTACTGATTGTGAGCAGATACCCCGGATCAGAAAAGCATGGAAGCAATAACATTCCACACGATTCGTCAAACATATCACAACAAACCCGCCTGCCGGCCGGGGAAGTATGGAAAGTTCCGGATACTGCGGATATCCCTGCCACGCCCAAAGGTGAGCTGATCCGGTATGGCAGAAAGCTGATCGTACATACAGCCGAATATTTTGGTCCAAAAGGAAAAATAGCACAGGCAGAAAACGGATTGAATTGTCAAAACTGTCATATCGCCGCAGGCACCAGATTATTTGGAAACAATTTTTCAAAAGTAGCTTGCACCTATCCCAAATACCGCCCAAGACGAGACAAGTATGTTTCTATAGCCGGCAGGATAAACGGGTGCATGGAACGAAGCATGAACGGCAAAGCGTTGGATACCAACAGGAGAGAAATGAAAGCATTTATTGCCTATTTTAAATGGCTGGGAAAAGGCGTAGATAGGAAAACTAATTTATTCGGTGAAGGAACAGAAAAATTACCTTTCCTGGACCGCGCCGCCGACCCGGAGAAAGGAAGCGTAGTTTTTACAACGATATGTCAGGCTTGCCATGGAAAAAATGGAGAAGGGAAGCTGAAGGCGGCTTCCACAGAATATTTGTACCCTGCCTTATGGGGGACGCATAGCTACAACACCGGTGCAGGGCTTTACCGTATATCGAAGTTTGCTGATTATGTAAAAAACAATATGCCTTTTGGCACTACGTGTCATGATCCTTTACTCACGGATGAACAAGCCTGGGATGTGGCAGCTTTTGTCAATTCGAAGCCGCATCCTGCTTTTAAAGATATTGAAAAAGACTGGCCGAAAATCGCATCAAAGCCTTTTGATTATCCGTTTGGACCTTATGCGGATAAGTTTAGTGAAAGGCAGCATAAGTATGGTCCTTTTGAAGAGATAGTAAATTTCAAAGATAAATGATAAAATAAACAAATCTCACCAAATAGGCACAGTAGTAAACATAGAAATACACATAGAAAGCCCTATGTGGTTCCTGATGTGTCCTATGTTCTATCTGGTTCAAATTTCATCACTGAATAATTTTCAACATATTAAATATGGCACTGACAGCTATCATCGGATTATTGCTCTTAGGCATTTGCGCCGGTTATCTCGGCGGGCTGGCCGGCGTTGGCGGCGGTATGATCATCGTGCCGGCGTTGGTTTATTTCTTTGGCCTGTCGCAGCATCGTGCACAAGGCACCACGCTGGCGCTGATGTTGCCGCCCATTGGGTTGCTGGCTGCCCGGCAATATTACCGGCAGGGATATGTGGATGCGAGAATAGCCGTTGTGGTGATCATAGGCTATCTGATGGGAAATTATCTCGGAGGCAAGCTGGCAGTGAATTTGCCGGATAGTATAATAAAAAGAATATTTGCGCTGCTTATGCTGATTACTTCTGTTAAAATGCTGTTTTTCACGGAATATTAACTATTCAAATAACAAAACGAATGAAAACATTTGCCCTGATTACTTTCATAAGTATCGTCTATTTTATAGCGGTTGTTAATAACATCAGAAATACGCAGTTCCTTGCCTTAGTCCTTCTGCCGGCTCTCGCACTGGCCGGATGCAACAGGCCGGATAAGCCGGGGCCAACTAACGAGAACAGTGACGAAAACAAGAGAGCAGCCAATCCGCTTCCGGATACATTGTCAAATTACCCGGAACCTACCGTAAGCTACACAGAAGTGAACGGAAGGCGACTGGCGTATATGGAATGCGGGCGGGGACAACCGGTGCTCCTCGTACATGGCGGTTCTGGGGACATGAGGGTATGGGAAAATCAGATGAGGGCCATTAGCTCGAAGTATCGCGTGATAGCGATCAGTTGCCGCGGCTACTATCCGAGCGAACAACTCCACCCCGATGATACTATTACGTTGGATACTTTTGTTGATGATTTAACTGATGTTATTCACACTTTGGATCTTGCGCCGGTACATTTAGTTGGTCACTCTTCACCGGGTGGATACGGGAGTTTACTGCTCGCGCGTGACCACCCTGAACTCCTCCGGTCCCTGGTCCTCGTCGAGCCGCCAGCCTTTCCGCTGCTTGGAGTCGACATCCCTCCAAAGCTGCTGCAGATACTCGGACTAATGATCCGGCGACCACGCGTGGCTATGGGCTTCTTAAGATTTGGCGCCAAGGGAATACGTCCGGCTGTCAAAGCATTCGAGCGGGGCGACGACTCGGAAGGCTTACGGATCTTTATGAAAGCGAACCTGGGAGCAGAAGCATTTGCTCACCTTTCCAAAGCCAGATTCCAGCAAGCTATGGCAAACATTCGACCTCTGAAAGCGCAGATCCGGGCCGGCTTTCCTCCATTTAGTGTCAAAGACGCCCGAAGCATCAAGGTGCCTGTGCTGCTCGTATCGGGAGAAAAGAGTAACGTGATGCTTCATGCTGTTACCGACAAACTTGAAAAGCTCCTGCCGAATGTCGAGCGGGTAAACATTAAAAATGCTTCTCACAATATGTTTGAGAC
>DASULB010000006.1:0-6637 GCA_036278455.1 Chitinophagaceae bacterium
AAAAATCAATCATTTTTTGTGAAATTTTCAATACCACTGTTCCATCTCTAATATTCAGGGGGCCAATAACTGCTGTTATTGAACATCGGCCCCATTGAACTGGATCCTGGGTAGATTTTTACCCATTTTGTAATAGGATTCACTAAAGTAGCCGGTTCAATCCCTTCCAATGGGGTAAGTAGAAAACTGGCATAATATTTTATCCATTGATAGAAATATCATTACTCATCATCTAATAACGATTTATTATGGAAACTACAACGACGGGCAATGCCCAGAATTCATTGTTAATGGAATTTTTCATAGACGAGCTTAAAGACATTTATTGGGCCGAACAACACCTGGTTAAAACGCTTGAAAAAATGGCAGGCAAAGCGACTACCGGTGAGTTGGCTCAAGCCTTCGAAAGCCATTGTGATGAAACCAAAGAACATGTAACCCGGCTGGAGCAGGCCTTCGAAATGATCGGGGAAAAGGCCAAAGACAAGAAATGTGATGCGATGGCCGGCATCATCGCGGAAGGTGAAAGTATTGTTTCAGATACTGAAAAAGACACAATGACACGCGATGTCGGTTTAATCTTCGCCGGCCAGAAAGCCGAGCATTATGAAATCGCCACCTATGGGGGCCTGATCAGGGTAGCCAAAACACTTGGACTTACCGACGTGGCAAATCTCCTTGTACAAACGCTTAATGAAGAAAAGGCCGCAGATGAAAAATTGACCGGTATAGCAGAAAATAATGTGAACCTGGAAGCCAGCAGGGAAGAATCCTAGTTAACATAAGAATGGCAAAGCATTCTAAAGTATCCGTTTTTGCCGCACTCATAGCGAACCTGGTTATTGCTGCAATCAAATATATTGCTTCAGCCATGACCGGTAGTTCGGCTATGTTGTCAGAAGGGATTCACAGTACAGTGGATTCTGGCAACCAACTCCTGTTGTTACTTGGAATGAACAGGAGCAAAAAGCCTCCGGATAAAATACATCCCTTTGGATATGGGAAAGAGCTCTATTTCTGGTCGCTGATCGTGGCTATCTTGCTCTTTGCCTTAGGAGGGGGCATCTCGTTTTATGAAGGCATTTCTCACATCCAACATCCGCAGCCACTTGAAGACCCCGTATGGAGTTATATTGTACTTGCCGTCGCTTTTATTTTTGAAAGTATTTCTTTGTCTATCACCATTCATAAATTCAATTTAGTAAAAGGAGACAGGGGATTTTGGAAAGAACTAAGGCTGAGCAAAGATCCCACCCTGTTTGTCATTATTTTTGAGGAAATGGCAGCCGATATGGGGATTATAACAGCCTTTGCGGGCATATTTTTATCCCAATATTTTAACAACCCTTTTTTCGACGGACTCGCATCTGTGATTATCGGGCTTATTTTATCTTTCATGGCGGTAATAATGGTCATAGAAAGTAAGAACTTACTCATCGGAGAAACGGCAGATCCACAAATTGTAAAAGGAATAAATGCTTTAGTGGAGAAAGATGACGGGGTTCTTAGTATGACTTATCCCCTGACGATGCAATTGTCTCCCGATGAAATTTTGCTTGCCCTGGACGTCCGGTTTAAAAAGGATTTTAATATGCAGCAATTAGCACAGGCTATCAGCAGGCTGGAAAAAAACATAAGGGAAAAATATCCTCATGTTAAAAAGATCTATATTGAAGCGGATGAACTGGCAACTCAGCGCTCTTAATATAGATTGTTTGCACCGGCATATGAGCTTCCTAACAAAAGATGAGATGGCCTAATTATTAATCATAAACTTTAAAAATCAGGTTATAAGAATATCCTTTGGATATTCCACTTCGTAAGCACAGGATCGTAATCCTCGTGTGCTATAAAAGTTCCACAAAATACAGTCACCTGCTGCCATGATTTGCATTTGAAAGCACTGGGGAACATGAGCATTTATTTCCACACCTTTGCCCCTTTCGACGGACAGCCGCCCTCTCCAAAAGTTCCATTAAGCCCACAGCAACCTCTTTTTATATTTGGCATTATATTACGGGAGTAATCCTGCCAATTAGGACCTCATCACCCTTTCAAACACCGGATATGCCTTTAACCAAGGACAAAAAAAAATTACCACTTATTCAGATTTTTACGGAAGGCATACATCAGCTTTATTGGATTGAAAAGCATACCGCGGACATCATGCCGGATATGATAGAAGGTGTGACTTCAAAGGAGCTCAGAAACGCGCTCAGCGACTATCTGGATCTGACAAGAATACATGTTTCAAGGTTAAATGAAATATTCGGGCTCATACGGGAAAAATCAAGGGATATGAAATGCCGGTCCATCACGAGCATGCTAAAGGAAGCTGAAAGTATTGTGGGTCAGACGGAAGACGGGTCATCCATAAGGGATGTGGCCCTGATCATGATCAACCGCAAGATGATACATTATCAAATTTCCTATTACGGAAATATGTTGCTCTTTGCCCGACCACTGTCCCTTTGGGAAGTATACGGGCTGCTGAACATCACCCTCAACGAAGAAAGAGAGGCCAAGGATAGACTGTCAGATATACTCTCTCACCTGAATTATGAGATCTATGTTTAGATTGAATGAATTCGTGAGCGGTCGATCCCGGCACTACGGAACGCCGTACCTCCGTACCCGCCGGTAAGGATCCCCGCGCCAGGAGCTTGCAGACGCCTGATATAAAAATAACCGTGCAGGACAACCCTGCCGATAAAAGTATCGCCAAGCCCGTAGAGGGCCCCGGTCATTATTTTAAGGGAAGATGATATTCCGGCACTATCTTTTCACTCTTGCAATAGCGCATTACTGGTTTAGAAGACAGGAGATCCCAATATTCAATCTAAAATAGGCACAATGGAAAAAGCAAAATTATATACGATGATTGTTCTGGCGTCCTTTGCCATAGGCGCCTGTAACAATTCACCTAAAAGCGGTACCGACAATGCGAATACCGAAAACACAAATACTTTCAATAGCAGGCAGAAGGACAACGGCAATCTAAGCAAAGATGCGACCAACTTCATGGTTAGTGCTACCAACGGAGGGATGACAGAGGTGGCCATGGGGAAAATGGCGGAAAAAAGAGCGACCTTGCAAAGGGTGAAGGATTTCGCCACCATGATCATTCATGATCATCAGCAGGCCACCGGCGCGTTAAGATCTATAGCGAAAGGCACAAACATTACCCTACCCGATTCGCTATCCAGCGATAGCAAAGATAAAATGCAAAAACTGGCCGGTGAACAGGGGATCGATTTTGACAGGACCTACATGCAAATGATGGTGGACGATCATCAAAAAGATGTCAAGGATTTTAAAAGTGAGTCTCTTAAAGTAAAGGACGCCGATCTGCACCAATGGCTTTCTTCCACTTTAGGCACCCTGGAGAAGCACCTTGATTCTGCCAATGCCATCAACAATTACCTTAAAGACCATAAAAACCTTAAGATTTATCCCCGCGGCGAGCCGCATGCAAATTAACGCGGCGGCATCAGATGGCTTCCGGTACGCTTCGTGTGAAATATCTGGTTGATTGGTTTTACGGTTAACCGTCGAAAGTTTACAAAGAAATATATCATATCATGGCATGATAAGACCGCCCATTCATCGTCTCTAAATGCCATAGACTATCGGCCTGTGCGTTCATGATGTGGAAGAATGTGGAATTCGTTACTCAAAGAATTCGGATGCCGCAGAAAGGATCGGCAAGATACTGCTTCACGCGCTTTAAAATAAATCTGTTTCCACCTGCTCGCAGATGATGTGGCCGGTCATGATATGGGCTTCCTGAATACGGGGTGTATCCCCGGAAGGTACATCGATCAGGTAATGGCAAAGGTCTTTCATCCGGCCACCGCTTTCACCCGTCAGGCCGACGGTGATCATTTCCTTCTTTTTAGCCTGGACGATCGCCCTGAGGACATTCTCCGAATTTCCCGATGTGGATAGCGCGATCAATATATCGCCGGGACGGCCCATGGCTTCCACCATCCTGGCGTAAACGTCGGCAAACGAAAAATCATTGGCGACCGCTGTCAGATAAGATGTATTGCAATGCAAGGCCTCGGCGTACAGCGGTGGACGGTTCTTGTAAAACCTTCCGGAGAATTCTGCCGCCAGATGTTGCGCATCCGCCGCGCTCCCTCCATTACCACAAAAAAGTACTTTGCCACCCTTCCGGAATGCTTTTGAAACACAGCCCTGCACCGCCTCAATCGTCGCCAATAATTTTTCCGAGGTAAGCATCTGCTTCTTTACTTCGATGGAAGCCGTGATCCTTTCGGTGATCATTGTGGTGGTAAGTTGATCCATAGGTCTAATCCAAACCAATATAGTGCCGGAATACCAGCCGTATTCCCGTTTTAATGGTTCGCAAAATTAATTTATCCGCCGACAAGCATTTTCAAGCCTTTTGGTATAGAATCTGTAATAAACCCGCTGGGTGAAGCGGTCCGCTAGGATACTTCATCCGGGTCACACCTCAAAAAGAAATACCCATGAATTTTCTCTTAAAGATATGGCGGCAAAAAAACAGTACCGCTAAAGGATCTTTCAAAACCTATCCAGTTTCCGATATTTCAGCCGATATGTCCTTTCTGGAAATGTTTGACGTGCTGAACCAAACGCTGATCACCGGGGGAGAAGAACCTGTCGCTTTTGACAACGACTGCCGGGAGGGCATTTGTGGTTCCTGCGCCATGTATATCAACGGAAGGGCGCATGGTCCTCTCAGGGGCACCACCTGCTGCCAGTTACACATGCGCCATTTTAATGATGGGGATACCATTGTAGTGGAACCATGGCGGGCCCAGTCTTTCCCGGTCATCAAAGACCTGGTAGTCGACCGGAGCGCCTTTGACCGGATTATCGAAGCGGGCGGATATATATCTGTCAATACCGGCAACGCCGTGGAGGCCAATACGATCCCCATAGAGAAAGAGGTCTCGGACGATGCTTTCGCAGCGGCTACCTGCATAGGTTGCGGCGCCTGTGTAGCCGCCTGTCCCAATTCATCCGCTCTGTTGTTCACCTCTTCCAAAATCGCACATCTCAATATGCTGCCCCAGGGAAAACCGGAAAAAAGGAAGCGCGTCCTGGACATGATTTTTCAAATGAAAGAAGAGGGCTTTGGCGCCTGCAGCTTTACGGGGGCCTGTGAAGTGGAATGCCCCAAGGAAATACCCATCACGTTTATCTCCCAAGCAAACAGCGCCTATTTAAAAGCCATGATGTCGCCCGGCAGCCACTTGTCTAAAAACAAAGATCAGCGCAAGAAAAGGAAAACGCCGCCGCCACCGCCGACGGGAAGAAAAGCCTTTAAGCAGGACAAATCGGCCAACAATGAATAAGATGAAAGCAGTGGCCGTCATCGTGGCCCACCCTGACGATGAAGCCCTCTGGGCTGGCGGCACCATCCTGATGCATCCACGCTGGAATTTTTTCATTATCAGCTTGTGCAGGGCCGGCGATCCTGACAGGGCGCCCCGGTTCTTTAACGCATTGCGATTCCTGGGTGCCGAGGGGAAAATCGGCGACCTGGATGATGGGCCCGATCAGGTGCCTCTTCCTGAGGGGCGGGTGCAGCAGCATATCCTGCACCTTCTTTCCGGCCAGACTTTTGACCTGGTGATCACCCATGATATCCATGGGGAATATACCCGCCATCTCAGGCATGAAGAAACGGCCAGGGCGGTGGTCGCGCTCTGGTATCAGGGTAAAATAACCATGAAAGAATTATGGATGTTTGCCTACGAGGACGGAAAAAGGCGCTATCTTCCCCAACCCGTGAAAACCGCGGATTGCTACACGCCCTTACCCGCCGGCGTTTGGCAAAAAAAATATAAGCTCGTCACGGAGATCTATGGTTTTGCTCCTGCGAGCTGGGAGGCCAGGACAGTGCCGAAAGCGGAGGCCTACCGGCAATTCGCTACGGCCGCCGACGCGCAGGTCAGGTTGGATATACAAGGAGAATTATCATGAAAGTCCTGATATTATACGATTACCCTCCTTCCCCGGGCGGGCTTTCCACCCAGGGAGACTTGCTGTATAAAGGATTGCTTGAACACGGCACAGAAGCTTTTCCCGTCAATTCGGAGTCCCCAAAGGAAAAGGAGTGGTATTACCGGTGGTTTAAACCCGATGTGGTGGTGGGTATCGGCTATTGGGGATATACTCCCCACATCATCCTTCACCCACGCGAATTTGGTATGCGAACGGTCCCCTGGCTGGTAGCCGATGGTTATATTGCCAATTATCAGGAGGTTCTGAACGCTCTTCCCCTGATCCTGGTCACTTCGCGTTGGGTTAAGGAGGTGTACGTGCGGGACGGGATTGATGAGCGGATCATAGAAGTGCTCCCCGTCGGGTGTGAAACCGATCTGTTCACACCGCATGAAGGAAGTGATGAGAGAATCAGGGCGGTCCGGGAAACATTTGGCGTCTCACCGGAGGAATTAATGATCCTCACCGTCGGCGGGGATGGAACTTCCAAAGGCGCCCAGGAAGTCATGGGGGCGCTCTCCGTTATTGACCGCCAGGTACCTCCCTGGAAGTATATCTGCAAGGTATGGCCGCAGCGAAGAACGGAAATACAAAACCTGATTGACAGGAAACTGGCAAAACAATTGCATATTGAGAA
>DASULB010000007.1:0-10076 GCA_036278455.1 Chitinophagaceae bacterium
TTCGCCCGAATGCGACAAAAGAGAAATGGGATGGTCACCGCCTTACGGCGGAAGAGGGCAGAGCGATCTCGGGTATCCGGCAGATCGTGTGGCTTGATGAACTGGAGCCACTGTTACAGCGCTGGATGCATGAAACAAAGAATGTCTATCTGAATACAAATGAGAACGATCGCAGGGGCGCGACGCCGCCTACACGCGATTACCGTTATGCCCGGCAAATGAAAAGGCATTACCCGCTACACCTGTATCAACGCGCCGCACCCATCCTGAAGGAGCTCCGTTCCGTAAAGACCAAACAGGAGATCGAGGTGATGCAAACGGCGATGGATATTACGGAAAAGACTTTCAGGAGGTTGTTGAAGTTTATCAAGCCAGGCGTATGGGAACATGAGATCCAGGCGGAGATCATGCATGAATTTTTACGCAACCGGGCCACGGGGGAGGCCTATTCTTCGATCCTGGCCAGCGGCGACCGGGCCCGGACGCTGCATTATGTATTTAACAACCAGCAGTGCAAGGCCGGAGAGGTGATCCTCATGGATTTCGGGGCCGAGTACGGCCATTATAACGCCGATCTGACCCGTTCAGTGCCGGTGAGCGGTAAATTTACCAAACGACAGAGAGAGGTCTACAACGCCTGCCTGCATTTGCATCAATTTGCCAAAGGGTTGCTGAAGCCCGGTATTATCATCCAGGATTATCATAATAAAATAGGCGTGGAAGCGGGCAAGGTATTTGTAAAACTCGGTTTACTGAGCCAGGCGGACATTAAAAACCAGGACCCCGCTCAACCCGCTTACCGGCAGTACCTTTACCATGGGGTCTCTCATTATCTGGGCGTGGACGTGCATGATCTGGGCCCATCCTTTTCCCGGCCGGTGCCCGATGGCGCCGTACTGACGGTGGAACCGGGGATCTACATCGAAGCGGAGCAGCTCGGTATCCGCATAGAGAATAACGTGTGGGTGAAAAAGGGTGGCAACGTGGATCTGATGAAAAACATTCCGATCGAAGCCGACGAGATCGAGCGGTTGATGAAATAGCCGGGTGACCTGAACCATTTATTTACCATTTAAAAGGCCTCCGCAGCTGGCGGAACAGGGCATGAAACAACTACCCAATATTCTCACCTTAGCCAACCTGTTTTGCGGTGCGCTGGCGATCGTTTTTGTATTGCAGGCGCCGACATTCATTTCTTCGTTCAACGGGCAGCAATATCTGGTGACAGCCCCGCCGCCTATATACTGGGCCTCGGTCCTGATAGGGATCGCAGCGGTCTTCGATTTTCTGGATGGTTTCGCGGCGCGGTTACTAAAGGTGAAGTCCGCCATGGGCAGGGAACTGGATTCCCTGGCCGATGTGGTTACCTTCGGCGTGGCACCCGGAATGATCCTCTACCAGCTGCTCCGGAGTGCTTATATGCATGAGCCGGGAGCCATGGACGTGAGCCTGTTGGGAGTGGTGCCGGCACTCCTGCTACCGTGCTTCGCGGCTTACCGTTTGGCCAAATTCAACATCGACGACCGGCAAAAGGAAACTTTTCTGGGGGTGCCTACGCCGGCAGTGGGTTTGCTGGTGGCCTCCTTTCCGCTGCTGATGCTGCAGGGACATCTCTGGCTGCACCTCTGGCTGCAAAAAGTCTGGGTACTGTATCTGTTGATCGCCTGTCTGTGCGTACTGATGGTCTGCAACGTCCCTTTTTTCAGTCTTAAGATGAAAACACTGGCCTGGAAGCAAAACGCGCTGCGTTACATCCTGATTGTGCTGGTACTGGTAAGCATCCCTTTTCTGAAATGGGCAGCGGTCCCTTTCGCCTTCGCGTTATATGTGGTGCTTTCCATCGGGAAATACTGGTTTTTCCCGGATTAAATTTATAAGTTTGCTGCAAATTCAACAGAGATGACATTTACCGCATTGATCAATATTATGCCTTTAAAAGAGTTGCTTGACCCGCAGGGAAAGGCTGTGATGGGCGGGTTGAAGAATTTGGGGTTGACAAGTGTGCATGATGTGCGTATCGGCAGGCATATTACCCTGCAGATCGAGGCCGGGGACAAGGACGCCGCCCAATCGATTGCCACAGAGGCCTGCCGGAAATTGCTCGCCAATCCGGTGATGGAAAATTTTGAGATCCGGATTGACTGATGGTGCATCAATGGGATCGGCCCGTGACCTTGGCCGGGTGCCTGTCACGGCCCATCGGTTGCCACGTGCTCCTGCTGCCAAGCCACTGAAGCCATGAATAAATTATACCTCATTCCCACTCCCATAGGAAACCTGGGAGACATCACCTACCGTGCGGTGCGGGTGCTTGGGGAAGTGGATGTCATCCTGGCTGAAGATACCCGCACATCCGCGGTGTTGCTAAAGCATTATCAGATAGACAGGCCGCTTGTCTCTTATCACCAATACAACGAACACAAAATAGCGGAGGGCCTGGTTCGCCGTATGCAGGCAGGGGAGACCATGGCACTCCTGACCGATGCCGGTACGCCGGGTGTTTCCGATCCGGGTTTTTTGCTGGTACGTCACTGCATCCGGATGGGTGTTGACGTGGAATGCTTGCCGGGCCCGACGGCGTTTGTGCCGGCGCTGGTGAACAGCGGCATTCCCATGAACCGCTTTGCCTTTGAAGGCTTTCTGCCGCTTAAAAAGGGCAGGCACACCCTTCTGACAAAGCTCACGGAAGAAGATCGTACCCTGATTTTTTATGAATCGCCCATGCGGCTGGTGAAAACGCTGGCCGAAATGATGGCTTATTTTGGTACTGAACGTTTATGCGCTGTCAGCCGGGAATTGACGAAGATATTTGAGGAAAATAAAAGGGGGACGTTGCAGGAAGTGCATGACTACTATCAGGAAAAAGGGGTGAAGGGTGAGATCGTGATCATCGTAGAAGGGAAGGAAAAAGGAAAGACAAAAGAAAAGGGCCGGGGGCCGGGGAAATAATCTTTCACCGATCATTTCGGTGCGTTCACCTGTGCTTAACAAATCTTTAAACTTTCTGTCCCGTTCTTTTCATGCAACATGGGTACATTTGTCCTGTTTTTGTAATAGCTGAAAATAGAAATCTATGAAAAAGATCGGATTGTTTATTTTTTTGGGCGGCATGTGCATGATCATGTCGCTGGCTGCCACCTCACAGATAAGGGAGATCCCTATCGGCGTAAAAGATGCCTTTACGGGGCAATATCCGGAGGCGCAAAAGGTTAATTATGACGACAAACTGGTGTATGTCCTGGTGCATTTTACCAAACAGGACAGTGCGAGCACGGCCAGGTACACCTCTAAAGGGATATGGCAATGGACGGAAACGGCAGTACCCTTTACCTCCCTTCCCCAGCAGGTACAGGATGGTTTTAACAAAAGCAAGTACCTCGGCTGGCAGGTGGATCACTCTTTTCTGGTAGATCTGCCGGGTAAACTGATCCGGTATAAGCTGCAGGTGGAAAAAAGTACGGTGCAAAAGCGCAACCTTTACTTTAATACGCGCGGCCGCATGATCAGCGACAACATCACGATGTATTAACCTGATCCGTTACGGTGAAAATTTTATCTCTTGCAGTGAATGATCCTGTGATACAAACCTTTGCCCCTTGCCATGCGAAATTGTCATACTTTCATCCTGATCGGAGTGCTTTTCACATTGTCCGTGCCGGCAGCCGCCCAGCATTGTTATTGGCAGCAGCGCGTGAAATACACCATGAATGTCAGGATGAATGTGGAGACCAACCGGCTCACCGGCACCCAACACCTGGAATACCGGAACAATTCTCCCGATACGCTGCACCGGGTCTTTTTTCATTTATACTGGAACGCTTTTCAGCCCGGCAGTATGATGGATGTCCGCAGCCGCCAATTGGGAAAGATCGTCCTCGGTGTTAATCAGAAGGGTGATTCCATCAGGGATTGGGACAGCCGGGTAAGGGACCGGATCGCGCACCTGACACCGGCGGAGATCGGTTATGATAGCGTCATGGCTATCAAAATGAACGGTAGGCCGCAAAAGATGATCTACCATGAAACGATCCTGGAAATTCCCCTGGACAAACCCATCCCCCCACATAGCCAGACCCGTTTTGATCTCCGGTTCAAATGCCAGGTCCCCGTGCAGATCCGCCGCAGTGGCCGCGACAACGCGGAAGGCGTTCGTTATTCCATGAGCCAATGGTATCCCAAGCTAAGCGAATATGATTTTGAGGGCTGGCATCCCACGCCTTATGTCGCCAGGGAATTTTATGGTGTTTGGGGAGATTACGACGTCAGCATCACCATTGATAAAGGTTACCTGCTGGGTGCCACCGGCTATTTGCAAAACGCACGGGAGATCGGTTACGGTTATGAAAAGCCTGGCACAAAAGTAAACCGTCCGCATACCCCCACGCTTACCTGGCATTTTTATGCCCCCGAAGTGCATGATTTTGTATGGGCGGCCGATCCGGATTACAAGCATATCTCCGCCGTGGCGGATAACGCTGCCCATACCGTGATCAATGTCATCTACAAAGCCGATTCCGCCCATGATGCGGCCTGGCATCAGTTGCTGAAGGCTGCTGTAAGGGTGCTCCCCTTTATCGAAAAGCATTTTGGGCCTTATCCGTTTAAACAATATTCTTTTATCCAGGGCGGCGATGGCGGCATGGAATATCCCATGGCCACCCTGATCAAGAGCGCGAGCCTGGGAACGGCTTTTCATGAATGGATGCACAGCTGGTACCAGTTTATGATGGGAACCAATGAATCCATGCTACCGTGGATGGATGAAGGCTTTGCTACCTACGCGGAGGGGAAGGTCTCTTTTTATTATTACCACGCCTTTGCTGATTCGGTCTTTAAAAATAATATGGCAGGAGGGAAGAAGATGCTGGACCGCCTGGATCACGAGCTGCCGCTGGGGGAGTCCGGATCTTACCGGGGGTATGATTACCTGGTGAAAAGCGGGCTTGCCGAACCGATGACTACCCATGCCGACCATTACAATACCAATTTTGCTTATGGGGAGAATGCTTATTCAAAAGGGGCGGTCTTCATGGAGCAACTTGGTTATATCGTGGGCGACCGGGTGCTGGACAGCATTTTACTGGCGTATTACCGACAGTGGCGGTTCAAGCATCCCGACGCCAATGATTTCATCCGGGTGGCGGAGAAAGTAAGCGGCATCAAGTTGGACTGGTACCTGGAATATTTTATAAAAACGACCAAAGTCATCGATTACGGCATTGATTCGGTGACCGGTGACCATGGTCATACGAGCATACGGCTGCGCCGTATCGGCCAGATGCCCATGCCGATCGACCTGGTGATCACCTATAAGGACGGGCATCAGGAGATGCAATACATCCCCATGTATATGATGTTCGGTAAAAAGCCGAATGAGGATAGTTCCGTGCATCGTGTGGTACATCCCGCCTGGCCATGGACGAATCCTGTCTATGACATGGTGGTGCCGGGGGCTAAATCCGCTATTGAATCCATAGAGATTGATCCCAGCCACCGGATGGCCGATGTTGACCGGAGCAATAATAAAGTGGTTTTCTAAGGAGTTTATCAGGTTATATCAGGGCCTCCGGGATTTTTTTATATTTAGGACTAAAACATTACCTTTGAAAAGGATGAGATCTCTCACCAAACCAAAATATATATGAAAAAGAAAGGATGTATTGCCATTGCCGTCATTGTGATATTGATCGTACTGATCGGTGGCTGTGGTTTAAAAAAGAGCTACAACAACATGGTTAGCTATAACCAGGATGTGCAAAGCAGATGGGGACAGGTGGAGAACCAGTACCAGCGGCGCATGGACCTGATCCCTAATCTGGTCAACACCGTAAAGGGCGCGGCTAATTTTGAAAAGTCCACCCTTACCCAGGTCATCCAGGCCAGGGCGTCGGCCACCCAGATCAAGGTAGACGCGAATGATCTGACACCCGCCAAAATCCAACAGTTCCAGGCTGCGCAGGGGCAGTTGTCCCAGGCGCTGGGCCGGCTGATGGTGGTATCGGAGCGCTATCCCCAACTGACCGCCACCCAGAATTTCAAGGATTTGCAGGCGCAGCTGGAAGGAACTGAGAATCGCATTGCTGTCGCCCGTATGGATTTTAATAATTCCGTCCAGACCTACAATACTGCCATTAAACGCTTCCCGGCGGTACTGTACGCGGGTATGTTCGGTTTTGAAACCAAAGGTTTCTTCCAGAGCCAAGCCGGTGCAAACAAGGCACCGAACGTAAATTTCGGGGATAACAATACAGGGAATAACAATGCAGCAACCCCTCCGGCGGTGCCGTCCACCGATAGTCTGGGGCATTAGCTGCTGCCCGGATGGTGATGGGCCTTCCTTTATTTATACTTAAATCATACCGTGCGTTTATTCAAAAAGAAAGAATTCTTTACCGAAGCTGAAAGCGAGGAGATCGTGGAGGCCATACGCGAAGCAGAACGCATGACCTCGGGCGAGGTACGCTTGTTTGTCGAGCACCGCTGTCAGTTTGTAAATGCCATGGACCGCGCCCTTGAAGTATTCGCCAAGCTGCAAATGCAGCAGACGCAACATCGCAATGGCGTGTTGGTCTATATCGCAATCAAAGACAGACAGTTTGCGATCCTGGGCGATGAAGGCATTCATCAGAAAGTAGGAGAGAATTTTTGGAAAGGGCAGGCGGCCGGTTTGCGGAATTGCTTTCGTGAAGGAAAGGTGGTGGAAGGGATCGCCCGTTGTATCAGGGAAATAGGTGCCTCCCTGCAGCATCATTTTCCCTATGAATCCGATGACGACAATGAATTGCCGGATAACATTGTTTACGGCAAGTAAAAGCTGGTACCTGGTCCGAAGGCAATCGTTATTATTTGTACATTAAAAGACCAAGATCATTATTAAAAAGCACTTCTTTCATATCGTTTTTCCATCTTATTCGGAAATGTCTTCTCGTGTAAAGCCCCTGATCTGTTTCGGGGTGCTTTGCTTTTTTCTGTTGGTGCAATCCACCGGGGTGGTTGCGCAAAACGTCCCGCCCAAGCCTAATCCGCCACGGCTGGTGAATGATTTCACCGAAATGCTGATGCCTTCCCAGATAGATGCACTGGAGCATAAGCTGGTGGCATATAATGACAGCACCTCCACCCAGATCGTTATTGCAATTGTGGAGACGGTGGGCGATTACGGCATGGTGGATTATGCGGTCAAACTGGGCCGCACATGGGGTGTAGGGGGCAAACAATTTAACAACGGGATCGTTATCCTGATCGCCAAGAACGACCATAAGGCGTTTATCGCCACGGGTTACGGCATGGAAGGGGCGGTGCCCGATGCCATCTGTAAGGAGATCGTCGATAATGATATCATCCCGAATTTCAAACAGGAAGATTATTACGAAGGCCTGGATAAAGCCACCGATGATATTATTGCGGCCGCAGCGGGGGAATATAAGGCCCCTCCTAAATCCGCGAAGGGGCAAGGTTCAGGCGCGGTATTCTTCATCATCTTTGTCCTCATCATTTTATTTGTCATCTTTCTGAGCAGTCGCGGTGGCGGAGGAGGTGGTGGTACTACCTATAGTCGTCGCGGCATGGGGCCGTTCCTTGGTGGCATGATTGCCGGAAGTTTATTAGGCGGCGGTTTCCGGGGTGGTGGCTTTGGTGGAGGCGGTGGCGGCTTTGGCGGCGGCGGTGGTGGATTTGGTGGTTTTGGCGGCGGTGGCTTTGGTGGCGGTGGTGCCGGCGGCGGATGGTAACGGCGCGCATCCATAACAACCATGTGATCAGAAAATGGATTTTGAAGATTGAATCAATAAAAAGATCGGGAATTCCAAAGAGGGAATCGTCGGAAATTAGGCCTGCATTTGTAGCTTTTCCTTTTTAGGCGTTTTCGCTGCCATTGGATTATAGATATAATATCACACCATCCAGGTCTGATCCCTGTTTCCGTTATTAACCTGATCTTGTTTCAATCTAAGCCATCTTTTTTAGCGCCTAAGATAAATCAGGCTATCCGGGCGATTTTTTCATGGTGAGGCACATACTAATATAGCTTATTTGCACGTTTCAATCAGCTTCTCCAGCGGTGTCCTCATTTCATCCTTCTCCTTCAGCATACGTTCGTACAAAGCGATCTTTTCGTCATGCAATTGAACCAATTTTTCGAGTGGATTGATAGTAGGGTAATCACTGAATAGTGAATTGCCGCTTGCATTGTCATTGTTGTTGACAGTATTTGAGATAATGTTTATAGCATCGTCCTGATTGAAATTCCGGAAAGCCTCTGCCGGTATTTTCAACGCAGAGGAGATTTGCTCCAGCAGGGTTGGTTCTATGGTTTCCGTCTGTTCCGGCAGGTCGCACTTTTCTTTTGGGTCCAGTCATCGCCGAGATCAAAGGCCAATGCCTCCTGCTTGATGCCTAACATCTCGCGAAAGCGTTTTACGTTGTGGCCTTCGTGGATTTTATGAGTGGCGGTTGTAATATTGTGTACCACAGGGCAAGTTTAATCTTTTTTGATAAGATAAGCTATATTTTGGTGGCAATTGGGTTAAGCCGGTTAAGCCGGATTTAATTCTCACACCTGAATAAATATGTTTTTTGTTTTTAATTTGGTTGATGGTCTCACGCAGGATCCGCAAAAAGAATATCCATCGTCAGATCGTTCTGGACCAACGAACCATAATATTCATTTTTGTTTACGCCAAAGGTGGTAATGAAGGTAATGTAAATTGCTTTATTGGTCTTTGTTTTTTGTTTGAAAACACTTATTTTATCACGAAGTTCAGAGGCATATTTTTTATTGATGGTGAAATCATGAATGGAGAATTTCATTTCACAAATGTTGATGACCTGATCACGTCTGTCGATTACCAGATCTATTTGCGCTCCCTTTTCCGGTCCGGTGCCCACCCAGGAAGAAGTAACCGTCTGGACACCGCTGATACCAAGGGCATGCTTTATCTGCCTGATGTGTGCGAGGCAAACTTGTTCAAATGCGTACCCTGCCCACGCTTTTTGAGCAGGACTGTCCAATTCATTGATCCACGTATTTTCATCCAGAATGCTGGAATTCTTTATCCATTTCAAGTAAAACAACGAATAACAGTCCGCTAACTGATAAAGACTGTTTCTTTCTTTTTTACCGTAGGATATATATTTTCTGATAAAACCGCTTTCTTCCAGTTGATTGAGTATGCGGGTGATGCTTCCACCCGTACCCATGGGTATTTTTGATTCTTTGATGAGTTCCTGTCTCGTGAGCCCCTTGTTTTTTTTGCTTAGAGATTCTATTATAGATATATGATTTTCGGCATTGTTGAAAAGCGACTTATATAGATTATTGAACTCATTGTGCAACAGCCCAACGGGATCAAAAAATAATTTGTTGATATTTTGGGATGCGCTCATGCCCACATCTACCTTATTCAGGTAAAAAGGTATGCCGCCCATTGCCATGTATAATTGCACTATTTGATAGCGTTCAAAAACGCCACCTTTGTCAACCAGAAAATCCTCACATTCTTTAAGCGTAAATGGGTTTAATTTAATACGATGTGTAACACGGTTGTGCAACCCGCCGGTATTATTAATGAGGGTATTAACCATCCATCCGGCAGCTGATCCGCATACGATCAGTATGATGTCATCTCTGGCACTGGCCCAGGAATTCCAAAAATGTTCCAATGCGGAAATAAACTTGGACCTTGGTGTATCCATCCAGGGCATTTCGTCCAGGAATATGTATTTCTTTCCATCATCTTTTTTTTCCAATGCTTGGGCCAATTGTTCAAAGGCATTAAACCAACTATCTGCTGCAATCTCACCCTCTGTCGACGGGAAGTATTTTTTAAAAGCGGTATTAAAATTTGCTAGTTGTTGGATCAGGTCGACATTGGCCATGCCGGTGACTTGAAAGTCGAAGTGATTTTCGTAAGCTTTTCTGATGAGGAATGTCTTACCGACTCTTCTTCGCCCCATATACCGCGACGAAAGCGGAATCGGCAGTCTTTTTCAAGGACCTGAGTATATCTAACTCTTTTTTTCGACCGGTTAATTGCTTCATTCACTTTATATTTGGCCATAGGTATACTAAAAATAAT
>DASULB010000008.1:0-13803 GCA_036278455.1 Chitinophagaceae bacterium
ATGTCAACATTGGGAGAGCGGGCCGGAATTATCGGGGCCTGTCTGCTGGTACGCAACAGACTATTGGCCATTGATTAACTTATCTAAATTTCACTAAAGGACCAACAGCTTTTTTTAAAGTACTCTTCTGCTAATAAATGCTATCTGGTCTGAGAAGGTGCTTAAAGCCCGCAATGTTTGCTCATCCTGCCCTCCACAGTCATACCAGGACAACTCATTGTGCCGCAGCCTTTTCAAATCTGATAAGGTATAATCCGCAAGGCGGAATAGTTACCTGAATCGACTTCTTCATTCGTTTGACGCGCTGCTGCACCGGTTTGATATTATTTCTGTCTTCCGCTGTATTGGCAGCATTGATGTCGTTGCTAACCAACATCCATTTCACGGTGGCTACATAATCCGCCGGGACGTTCACCCTGACCATTCTGGCATGGTCAGCGCTCCTGTTGACGAGGGCAGCCGTGATCGTTCCATTACTGCCCCGCACGGCACTCACGTCAATATAAGTCAGCTTTGCATCTCCTAAATCCTGTTCGCTCGCGTCCCCATCCAGGTAAAATTTAATAGCGGAAGCTGACAGGCCGGGTCCCTCAATGGTGGCATCCAGTTTTTCTCCCGTCATCCACCGACTGTACTGTTCAAAAACATAATAAATAGCAGCCCTGTAAGCACCCGTGTCCCCCACTGAACGGATCAGGCCATGGCCGTTCACGGGGAAAATGTAATTCGCCATGCCCACTTCCGGGCTTTGCCTGATAAATACGTTGAGCATGCCGGCTACAACGGCCACATCAAACTGGCGCCGGGCGTCCTGCCGTGTAAATTCATATTTCTCACCGGTATATACATTGTGCCGGTTATCCCATTCATCAACACATAACCTGATGGGGTGGTCTTCACGATTTAACTTCTGATTGATCTTGCTGACTAATCCCCCCAGCCGCTGAAGATGCGCCTCCATTTTCGCAGGCGCGAATAAGGAACGCTCCGGGGTCTCTACCTTGTCGTCCCTTAACTTAGAGGTGACATAATAATGTTGTGTCAGTAAATCGATCAGCGAACCGCATTTATCGAGCACCGTCTTGTCCCAATTGTAGGAATGACCTACGGCTAAAAGCTGCAGATCGGAATATCTGGAACGAATCGCACCCGCCCATTGATAAAGTTTATCTGCATAGGCGGTATCGCTTTCCTTTTTATGCCTGCCCCAGGGGCCATAATTCTCATTGCCGATTCCCCAATACTTGACATCGTAAGGGGCTTTGTGTCCGTTAGCGGCCCGCTTCTTTCCATAAACGGTTTCAACAGAGCCATTCACATACTCCACCCAGTCAAGCGCCTCCTTCAACGTTCCTCCATAAGGGGGAATATTGCCCATATTGAAATTGATATAGGGCTCCGCCCCCATTTGCTGACACCAGCGGATGAACTCATCGGTGCCAAAGCGGTTATTGTCTGTGCCTTTCCAGGCGTAATCTTCCGTGACGGGGCGCTTGTCCAACGGGCCCACCGCGTTTTCCCAATGGTACTCCAGGGAATAAGTACCTCCCGGCCAACGCACAACCGGTATCCTGAGTGGCTTTATCAGTTCATCTACCGCAGGGCGTTCACTACCATCTTTGTTTACCACGCCTCCATAAATGATCTGATCATTACAGTCTTCGAGCATCTCCCCGTATATCATGGTATCGATCAATGGTGGATGATCCGGAATACTGAGCGAGACAACCGTTGTGCTGTCTGATCCTTTGGTTCCGGTAGTTTTCTGTTGGGTGCCCGAACATCCCCCAAAAACCGTCAGGCTGGCCGCGGAGGCTATTAACATAGAAAGAACCTTTCCGCAAATTTTGTCCTTTATGGTTGATCTTACCATGGCTTTAATATTTTAAAGGTTAAAATTTTCTGATAAAACCCAATTTCCCGATGAGTAGCACTACCAAAAGAAAGGTAAACAGATACACAAAGCCTACATAGATAAACATAGGCAAATAGGAATAAATGCCAATGGTAATGCCAATGAGCGATTGGGATGCGAAACCGGTAATGCCTCCCAATGTGCCGCCGAGTCCGGTGATGGTTGCCTGGACACGTTTGGGGTAAATCTCCGTGGGCAACGTAATATTCGACCACAAGCCATGGGCGAACATGATCCCGGCGATGGCACAGATCGCAATCGCGGGTGTCCCCCTGGCATACAATAAATAACAAAAGGCTGGAATGACGACCGAAGCAAACAACATGACGGATTTCCTGGCTTTGTTTAGGCTCCAGCCCTGCTTTTCGATCAGCCACTTGGGAATGGCGCCCCCTAAAATAGTGCCTATCCCCAGGGCGGCATAAGGGATCCATACCGTGGCGCCAATGTCCTGCAGGCTAAAACCCTGTTTGTCCTGCAAGTATTTCGGGATCCAGAACAACAGAAAATAGGTAACAGGGTCTATAAAGATCCTGGCGGAAAAACATCCCCAGGTTTCCTTTCTCTTCAATAATTGCTTAATGGATATCTTAGGAGGGGTGTCCCGTGCGTCATGCGCCCCTTCCCCATCCTCCAGGATCAGTTTCTTCTCCGCTTCGGATATCCTGGGATGGTCTTCGGGAAGATGATAGTATCTGATCCATCCGATCAGCCAGACAAATCCGATAGCCCCGGTAGCGATAAAGGCGATTCTCCAACCATAATAGAGTGCCACATAAGAAACGATGGGGACAGCCACGGCTGCGCCGATGGCGGCGCCCGCGTTAAAAATGCCTATCGCCAGCGCCCTTTCTTTGATGGGAAACCATTCGGTGACTGCCTTCACGCCCGCGGGGAAGTTGGCGGACTCGGTGATCCCCAGGAAAAACCGGATGATGGAAAACTGCGCCACCGTGTGGGCTAATCCGTGCAACATACTTACCAGCGACCAGCCTCCTACCGCTATGGAAAACCCTTTCCTGGTGCCTATCCGGTCCACCAGCCTGCCGCTCACGGCATACATAATGGTATAGCTCAGGACAAAAGCGGCTGTGATGTTGGCGTAATCCATATCGCTAAAGCCCAGATCCGCCTGGATGGTACTGGCGAGTACCGCCAGGGTATTACGGTCCAGATAACTCAGGCCGGAGGCAAGGCAAAGCATAAAAGCTATTTTCCATCTGATGGGCTTATTTCTCATGCCGGCGAATTCTTTTTGCTGTCATTTGTTTTCTCTTATGGTTATGCTTCCGTCACGCCTGCCCTGTTCTTACTGATCGTTATTCTCGTTCCTGTCCTGACCATTCACATGCTTTTTCATCCTTTTATTTCATCTTTCTCATCCTTCTCGATCCTTAAAAGGGTTATAATGCCCTCCTTTATCCCCGCTTCCGTCCGTTCTTTTTAAAATCAGCTTTTCATTGATTTCATCATTGATCTGTTCATTCAGTAAATACTGTCCCTGGCGTACCAATAGCTTTCTGATGGCCTCCACATCAACCTGGCGGCTATTTAGCCGGTGTATTTGCGCATAGGCAGCGGCGGTACCCGCCCCCTGACCAATTGCCATGCTCGTGGCCATCACGCGGGCGGACCCGAAAGCGGCATGCGTTGCGGAGATGCACCTGCCGGCTACCCAGAGGTTGTCCAGTTCCCGGGGCAAAAGGCAGCGGTAAGGTATTTCATATACTTTTTTGCCGCTTCCGGAAAAGATCTGCTGTTCTCCCTTTGGGGGATGGATATCGATCGCAAAGGTACCACAGGCGATACCGTCATCAAAAGAAGCACCGGACAACACATCGTCTTCCGTTAATTCATAATCGCCCACAATATGTCTCGTTTCCCTGACACCCACCTGGATGCCGGTGTCCAGCACATAGGAGTCCTCAAATCCACCTACTTGCTTTTTCAGGAACTGGTGAACGCCCCAGGCCTGTTCCCGGGTCTCCAGTTCGGCCCTCGTAAGATCATTGACGTTGGTGCCGTCAATGCCCTGCAAACGGGTCACATTGACGGCGACCTGGTCTTTCTGGGGCAACTGATAGAACAGGATCCTGGGCGCCGCATCTTTGGGGAATTCTCCCTTTTCCATGGCTTCTTTGATCAGCTCTTTCATTCCGAGAAAGGCGATGGCATCCTGTCCATCGATCTCACTATCTTCAGGGGAATCCTTTAGTAAGCTGCGGTGCCCCTTCATCCATGATCGCATGGTCTCATTATTGATGCCCCCGATCCTGAAGAACAGTGTCACGGGTTGCATCATTCCGTCTTCCCGCCTGCCTAAAACAAAAGGAGCGCCGATCTTGGCCACGATATCGGCGTCCGCCGAACAATCAATCACGTATTTTGGTGAAATGGCCTGTCTGCCCGATTTGCTTTCTATGATCACCGTCTCCACCCGGCCCTCCTTCCGGATGGCCCCCACTACCTGGGTATGGAGCAAAAGATGCGCCCCGGATTCCTTCACCATTCGCAACAACAATATCTTCATCCCTTCCGGATCAAAAGGGGTCATCGAAGCATTATCAAAGGTCAGGTCCGTTACATGGCCTTCCGATAATTTCAGTTCCACAAGCCTGTCCACCACTTCTCCGGCGATTCCCTTAATGACCTGTCTGCCATTTGTATCATGAAAAGTAAACATCGGATTGACCATGGCAATGGTCAGGTTGCCGCCGATAAATCCATAACGCTCAATAAGCAGGGTATTGGCCCCATTACGGGCGGCGGCGATAGCGGCGCCTATGCCCGCAGGGCCGGCGCCTACGACCAGCACATCGGGTTCGGCGACAACCGGTATTTCTCGTTTTTCTTCGGTGATAGATTTCATTTTTATGTTTAAATTTGTTGAACTAACAAAATAGTCAAATCATCGCTTTCACCCAGGCGCAGGACTACTCCTCTCCGTATCCATGCGGGAGTGCTGCCCGAAGAGCATCCTGGCCGCTATCAATATCCCGGGTTCTGCACAAGGTTCTTATTGGTTTGAAGCTCAATCGCGGGGATGGGCCACACATAGTTTTTCGCTTTGTCAAAATTCCGCACCTGGATCACGCGCATCTGCGCATGGTTGGAGACACCTGAATAATCCGGTGTCCCGTTTGCATCGATCTTGGGTGCGGAAGACAAAAGCCCGGTGGGAATACGCCCGTAGCAGGGACCGTCCAGTACCTGCTCCGCAATGCGCCACCTGAGAATATCAAAATAACGCAGGCCTTCGCCGGCAAATTCCACTTTCCGCTCCATCCTCACGATCGAGCGAAGCTCAGCCTGGCTTTTGCCGGCGGGTATCTCCGGCATCCGGGCGCGCCTGCGCACTTTATTGATGGCCTCATAAACGCTGGCGTCAATTTGATCCGACTCGATCTTTGCCTCCGCGTAATTAAGCAGCACTTCAGCATAACGGATGAGAACCGTGCTGATGGCCGATTTGTTTCCTTCTCCAAATTCCGTTGAATCGACATACTTTCTCCAGGCAAAACCTGAAAAGCTCGCATACGGATTGATGGCGTCCTGGTTTGGAATGCGCTGTGCCGGGCTTACGTTATAGTTCCAGCACGTCAGGCTGTCCTTATTGGTCTGGTATTCATAACCGCAATAAACGGAGCCGGGGACGGCGATCGTCCAGTTCAGGCGCGGGTCCCTGTTGTCAAAAGGCTTCTTCGGATCATAAAGAGGTGATTGATCGATCGTAAGCCCGTCGATGCACTGATAAGAATCCACCAGGGATTCGGTGGGCATCCTGTTATTATACCCCTGGGCATTTCGTGATTTAAAGGATACAGGCGCAATGTTGGTAATGTCGGAATAATTCCAGTGTACCGACCATATCAATTCTTTGGAAGTGTTCCCCGCCAGTTTGCAGAGGTCTTCATAGTGAGGTTCCAATTCATAGTGGGAGCCCTCCATCGCCATCACCTTCTTCGCAGCCTCAATGGCGACCTGCCATTTCTGATTGTATAAGGCCACACGGGATTCAAGCGCCCAGGCCGCCCCCTTTGTAATGGTCATAGAGGTAGGATGGTTGGTTTCGGTCAGGTACCGGGAAGCGTCATCCAGTTCAGCAATGATGGAATCGACAATGGCAGCTTTATCATTTCTGGCAACATTGGCTTCGGAGAGATCCAGCGTCGTCGTGATATAGGGAACGTCGCCGAAGAACGCCGTCAGGAGGGAATAATAATAAGCACGCAGGAACCTTGTCTGCGCCCCGATGTTCTGGATCGTCGCTTCATCCACGCTTTTACGGGCCTGATCCATATGGTCCAGCAGAAAATTACACCTGGAGATCCCCACATACATGTTGTTCCAGATGGCGTCCACATAGCCTCCGGCCGGGTCACCCCACATCTGGTCCGAGGTCAGGTCCCGGTTGGCCGCGTTATCGGAAAACATCTCAAAAACCTGAGCAAAGGGGTTCTCTCCAAAGCTAAGCAACAACGGATTGTTACAACCCACCAGCGCTGTCTGAAGTTCCGCCTGGTTCGTCGGAAAAGATTCCGAAGAAGGGGCGTTCAAAGGCAATTTATCCAGGTTCTTATTACAGGAGAACAGGCATATGCCGGCTATGATACAGAGTAATTTCTTCATGTCTGGTATTTTTAGAAATTGACGTTTAATCCAATATTGTATGACTTTACCTGGGGGTAATAGGCCCCGTTGTTACCGGCGGATATCTCCGGATCCCAACCCGGCCAGAAGTCATCTGCCGTGAACACGTTCTCTGCTGAAACATAGACACGCAAACTATTGATACCGGCTTTATTCGTGAAGCTATGGGGCAGCGTATAGCCGAGTTGCAGGTTCTTTACACGAAGATAGGCCGCACTTTTCATCCAGAAATCCGAAGGCTGTGAGTTGTTGGTTTCTCCAAAGGCCAGCCGCGGAAAATCCGCGTGAGGGTTCGGGTCTTCCAGCGTCCAGCGGTTCTTCTGATACTCATAAGCGGTTCCACCCAAAAGAAAAGGAATGATCGCGCTCCCCGACAGATAGCCATCCACTTTGCCCACGCCCTGCAGCAGGGCGCTGAAATCGAAGTTGTGGTAATCCAGGTATAGGTTCGCGCTATAGGTATAACGAGGGATAGTATTTCCGTGGATCCTTTTATCATCGCTATTGATGATGCCGTTCTTGTCAAAATCCTCATAAGCGATGTCTCCTGGCTTCACACTTCCGAATTGCTTGGCACCGGAATAATTACCATCCCCATCCATGTTCTTGGAGGAGATAAGCCCGGTTGCATGATAGAGGTACAGGGCATTAATGGGGTATCCCTGGTGGTTGACAACTGTTCCGTTATTCTGAATGCCATGCAAATCAAGGATTTTATTTTTGACATCTGACAGGCTTACGGTGACCCCGTAGCGGAACTTGTTTACGGCATTCTTATAATCAAGCTGCAAGTCCCATCCTTTGTTCCGGACAACGCCGGCGTTCTGATAAGGGGCGGTCAATCCCATTGTCTGGGGAATGTTCAGCCGCAATAATATGCCGGTCGTTTTCTTGATGTAATAATCAAAGGATCCGGTCAGATGCTTCAGGATGGTGAAATCCACACCAAAATCGGTCATCTCCGCTGATTCCCAGGAGATGTTCCCATTGGCAAGGGTGGTCAGTGCCGCCCCGTTCTGTACCGCGCCATCGGATATATAATTGGTTCCCAGGGATACAGTGGAGGCAAAGGGATAGTCGCTGCCGATATTCTGGTTGCCCAGGCGTCCCCAGGATGCGCGGAATTTCAGGTCCTGGACCCTGGATTTCAGCGACGTCATAAACTTTTCCTCACTCAGACGCCATCCCACAGAAAAGGATGGGAAAATCCCCCATTTATGCCCCTGGGAAAACCGGGAAGATCCATCATAGCGAATGTTTGCTTCAAACAGATACCTTTCCGCGTAATTATAATTAAGACGACCGAAGTAGGACATCAGCGTGTATGCTGAGGCCCAACCGTTGTTCTTCATGTTGTCGAAAGATCCGGCGGACATCACCGTATATTGCGGGAAAAGGAAGCCATCCCGAAAGGCGCTGAACCCGGAATTGGAAGAATTCTCATATTGAAATCCGGCCAGCGCCGTTACGGTATGCGGACCATAATCCCTGGAAAAGGTAAGCGTACCGTTCAGTTGATCGGAGCGGTCCTTGTTAATGCTTTGGTCCATGTAATTCTTACCCGGGACCAAAAAGGCAGGTGATCCGTTCGCATAATAGGTTTGAATGACATTTACGAAGGATTTATCCTGTGGCTGGGAAAAAGAAGGAGAGTAAGCGACCCTGGCCGTTAAAAAACTCCATGGCTTATAGTTCAGGGAGAAATTTCCCATCACGGGCGTCATGGTTTGCTCATAAAAACCACCATCCTGGAGGATCGCCATGGGATTCACACCGTTTTGTCCTTCGGCCCACTTACCGTTCGCGTACTTAACCGCCTGTACTGCGGGCAATTTATTCATCATCCCAAAGATCAGACCGCTGCCGGTTGCGGGAATGGCGGCACCATTGGCGCCTGGATATTGCGATACATCGTTCCTTTTCTGGTTAAAAATAAAGACATCCATGGAAGCGCTGAACTTTTCTGAGATCTGCAGGTCACTGTTTACCCTGACAAAATACCTTTCATACTGAATGGGTTTCAGCAGCCCATCCTGGTGCAGGTAACCCAGGCTTCCGAATATCCTGAATTTGTCTGATCCACCCGACAGGCTTACCGTATGACTGGTCTCCACCCCGCTGCCCGTCAGTATCGCTTTTTGCCAGTCGACATCGGGGTACAGGTCCGAACCCTTGTTCGCCTTGTACTCCTGGATATAATCATCCGAGTATAAGGGGGACCTTCCAGCATTTGTATAGGCTTCATTGAGCATGTTAATATGATCGATCCCGTTCACCATGTTGGGTAAATTGGTAGGCTTCTGAAATCCGACATAACCGCTGTAGGATACCGCCAACTTGCCGCTGGCGCCCCTTTTTGTGGTAATTAAAATGACCCCGTTGGCGGCTTTTGAACCATAAATGGCCGCAGCGGCCGCATCCTTTAGCACTGATATGGATTGAATGGAATTGATGTCGACCGTATTCATGGACATTTCCACACCGTCCACCAAAACAAGCGGATTGGCATTATTCAGGGTCCCTATTCCGCGGATCCGGATGGCTCCTCCATCGATTCCCGGCTGACCGTTATTTTGGGTAACGGTTACCCCCGGCGCCAGGCCCTGCAACGCCATCGATGTCTGGCCCACCTGCCGTTTTGCAATCTCATCCCCTGAGATAGCGGAAACGGATCCCGTCAGATTGATCTTTTTCTCCGTTCCATATCCCACCACCACCAATTGGTTGAGTGATGCGATACTGGTTTTCATCACCACATCGATCCGGCCTCGTCCCTGTACCTGTATTTCCTGACTGTAGAATCCCAGCGTACTGAACACAAGGGTAGCGTTATCGGGTACTTCCAGTTCGTAGACGCCGTCGGTTCCGGTCGTGGCACCAATCGTTTTGTCTTCCTTTACATAGACGGTCACCCCCGGCAGGGATGCTCCGCTGCTGTCCGTCACCCGGCCGCTTACCGGTTCGGCCCGGTGTAAGTTCTCTCCGGACAAGCCACCCATCGCAGCAGGCACCAAAGAGGCGGTGGCGGCTGGTACTCCTAAACAGAATACCAAAACCAGCAGCGGTAAAAACATCTTCCACAGCAAAGAAGAAGTATCATTGTGAACAGGCATATCTTTTATTTTAAGGGTTAAAACGGGAACTGCTGAATACTTGTCGGGGGCTAAGATAGGATTATAAGTTACTCATTTCGAAGAGGGCCCGGCCCCATTAAAAAGCCCGCCCATTGGGAACCTTCCCGCAACCGTTCCCATCAAATAATCTCCATATATTGCGGGAATAATTTCGTAACCGTCTAAATCCCATAGGAATCATTAGAGAACCTTGAATAAGATCTGATATTTTACCATCTGGAGGAGAAAATGAGTATATTGGCCAAACTGGATGAAGTGCCATGTATTGAATCGTTGTTCAGTACAACGCATTTTCCAAGAAGAAAAGACAAGAAGAAAAGATAAGAAAAGAATGTAGCTCATTCAATTTTCAGCAGGCGGCTGTTCACGAAGATATGTCAAAACATCAGGTAACCATAGTAGACATTGCCAGGGAACTTGGGATCTCCAAATCAACGGTATCTCGTGCTTTGGCCAATCATCCCAATGTCCATCCCCAGACCCATACACGCGTCTGGGAGGCCGCAAAGTTCCATGAATACCAACCCAACCTGCTGGCAAAAAGCCTGATACAAAGAAAGACCCACCACCTCGGCGTGGTGATCCCTGATATAGAAAAACCTTTTTTTGCTTCGATCGTCAGCGGCATTCAACACGTTGCAAACCGCTCAGGGTACCGGATCATCATCACCCAGTCCAATGAATCCCCGGAAGAAGAGGTGGCCAATATCCAGGCCCTTGTACTCAGCCGGGTAGACGGGTTGCTGGTTTGCCATACGCGGGAAACCACTCATTTTGACCATATGCACCAGATCTATCGTAAAGGTTTCCCCGTCACGGGATTCGCAAGGATATGCCCGGGCCTGAATGTACCAAATGTCGTGGAGAACGACGTCCAGGGAGCTTACCTGATGGTCCGCCATCTGCTGGAAGGGGGTGCACGGCACATCGGCCTTTTGTCCGGACCAAAGAACCTGACGGCCTGCCGTCTCCGGGAGAAAGGTTACAGAAAGGCTTTACAGGAAGCCGGCATCCGGGTGAATCCACGATGGATCGTCAATACCAGATTCATGAAAGAGGATATCGCAAAAGCCGTTGATCACTGGATGGGATTACCACATCCACCCGATGGTTTGTTTGCAATCTATGACGCGGGCGCAGTCGCATTGATCAGGCACCTTAAAGCGCAAGGAAGAAGAATTCCGGATGATCTGCAGATAGCCGGCTTTGGCAATGATCCTGTTGCGGAACTCATGGAGCCGTCACTGACCACCTATGCACAATTCCCTTTCAAAATAGGGGAAATGGCCTGTCAGCAAATGCTTGATCTCCTGGCCGGTGTTAAAACAGCCCCGAAGGAAATCGTGGTCACCGGTAAATTATTGAAGCGGCAATCCACCTTAGGTCCGGTGTAATCTATATGACCTCATGGGGTTGCAAACAATGGAAATATCATTTAATTTTGGGCTTTATCATATTCTCTTAAAGACAGCATTCACGCTATGTTGACACCAGCCACACTTTTCATAAAAATATTTGTCTTCGCACCTTCTCCATGCGAATATTCAACGTTTGCCTTTCTTGTCAACACCCAGCCACTTAACTCATATACTTATGAAAAAAATCCTATACATAGACATGGACAATGTCCTGGTTGATTTCATTACCGGCATTGAAAAGATCGATCAGCAAACAAAAATCGAATATGAGGGCCGCCTGGATGAAGTGCCCGATATTTTCAGCCTGATGGACCCGGTCACGGGCGCGATTGAATCATTCAACGAACTGGCGGAATGCTATGAAACCTATATCCTTTCCACTTCTCCCTGGGAAAACGAGACCGCATGGAAGGATAAACTCAATTGGGTCAAAAAGCACATTGGGAAAAAAGGATATAAAAGGTTGATCCTGACACACCATAAACACCTGAATAAGGGGGATTTTCTGATAGACGACAGGCGAAAGAACGGCGCAGGTGAATTTGAAGGGGAGTTAATAGAATTTGGAAGTGAGGCATTCCCCGACTGGCTGACCACCAAAAATTATCTGCTCAATAAACTTAATTCATAATCGCCGGACGAATATTAAATGACGGTTTTAGCACTTGTGTAGTGAACGTATCTGTCTATTTTTTTCTGAATAAACATGATACTTTTCCTGTGTCTATACTATTTCAGAGAATACAACAAAAAAATTCTATAAATCTAATAAACCCACGAAAATAGAAATAGCGCCGTTCCCCATAATTTACCTGAAACGGTAAGCGGTATTTATACCTTCACCCTTAAATCGGTACTTACCGCCAATGAATGATACTGACTTTAAATATGATCTCTTTTTCGCGTTATCGCCGGATTTGTTGTGTATCGCAGGATATGATGGTTATTTCAAGAAAATAAATCCATCGGTTTCCAAGTTATTGGGCTATACCATGGAGGAGCTATACGCCAAACCTATCAATGACTTCGTTTATCACGATGACAAGGCCACGACAGCGAAGGTCAGAGATGCACTCACTAAAAGCAAACCGCTTTATAACTTTGAAAACAGGTATGTGACCAAGGACGGAGAAATAGTCTGGCTATCGTGGACTTCACTACCTGTGGATAAGGATCAATTGATCTTCGCTATTGCAAAAAATATCACCCACAAGAAAAGACTCGAGGAAGAAAGGAATCAAATGCTTACCCAACTTGCAGAAGTCAATGACGATCTTAATCGATTAAATTACACCACATCGCATGACTTAAGATCCCCGGTTAATAACCTGCTGGCTATCTTCAGCCTGATAGATACCTCAAAGATAAATGATGGCGAAACACTTGAACTGATAGAAATATCAAAATCAGCGGCAGAGAATCTAAAACAAATGCTGAATCACTACGTTGACGTATTAAGTGAAAAAAATACCATGCTGGTTACTATAGAAGAAGTGGACTTGCTGGAATGCCTGAATAAGGTAATGAAATCCATCGGCTCTCTGATTCAAACGTCCAAAGCAGCGATTCATGCAGATTTTTCTAACCTGAATAAGGTAAAATTCAATACGTCTTACATGGAAAGCATACTGCTGAACCTCATTACAAATTCCATCAAATACGCCCATCCCGATCATTCACCCATCATATCGATGTATGCCGAAACAGTGAACGGTGTCAGCCAATTGATTGTCACGGATAACGGCATTGGCTTTGATATGGAAAAAGTGAAACACAGAATTTTCGGTTTGCATCAGAAGTTTCATACCCATGAAGACAGCAAAGGCATCGGCCTTTATTTAATACATAATCATATTACCCGTCTGGGAGGACAAATCAGCATTGAGAGCAATAAGAATACAGGCACAAAATTTATAATTTCATTCAGAGACACAACAAATTCCTGAAAAGCCGTCAGTTTGTCCGTTCACAGGTATCTTTATCCGGTAGCTGTTCACTGATTGCTGACACTTGCCAGTTGGGCTATTTTTTAAAGGGATCCGAAATCTGAAACCATCTCCTTCGGACACGACATTAAAACTCCCGGCTCATACAGGAAGCCACCGGGGTGATCAGCGATGCACCATTGTTGCAGGGCACCAGGCGGTTATGCTCAAAAATAGTGGGTGCCGCCGCAGAAGGACCGTCGGCCGGTAGCAGTCTCTGGTACGAAAAAGACGGTGATAGTTGGGCAAAAGAAAAAACACTGGCGGCCGCAGGTGGAAGCGATGGTGGTTTCATGAATACTTATGAAAATTCAGGCGATGCGAAATACCTCTACCATGTACTGAACGGGGGACCTTTACCACCGCACACATCAAATCTCCCGATGGAAGATGCTGGTGAGGGTGTCACGGGTGGGCATTCATCATTGCCGGGACAGGATAAGACCGCTCTCTGGAAATGTCCCTAACATATCAGCCGGGGTGTGTCCGGAAGTCCGAAAGCGGATCGACTGTTTGCAAGCACGCGACATAAAATGTGGTGTATCGTAATAAGTACCATCAAAAAAGATCATCCTGCAGACCCGGACAAATGATCCTGATTTATAAAGAAAGGTCACTCCCGACGTTTCCCTCAAGACTGCCTGCTTATTAGTTCAGATGCCGGGAGCCTTCCCGTCATGGATTTTGAAATCCATATTTTT
>DASULB010000009.1:0-7422 GCA_036278455.1 Chitinophagaceae bacterium
CTTGCATTACAGGCGGAGGCTTCCTGGGAGATATGGAACCGGTAGAAAGCGTGCAGGGAAGGCGAAAGCCACCGGTATTTCCCTTTGCCTGGCCAGTTCCCTGACGGTGTCCTCCCCGGAAGCAGTCTTTCGCCGTTCTGAAGGTAAAATAACATCGTATCAGCGCCCTTTAAAATGGTTGGTTTATTTGAAATTCGCTGACATCATATTGCCCCTGGCGCTGCCCAGGAATTATACCTATTCCATTCCGCGGGAGATGGAGCAGGCTGTTGTGCCCGGTTGCCGGGTGGCAGTGCAGTTTGGAAAGAATAAAAAGTACGCGGCGATTGTTAAAGCAATACACGAGAACGCGCCGGCCGCTTACCAGACCAAGCCGCTTTTATACCTGCTGGATGAAGCCCCTATCGTTTACCCTATACAGTTATCCTTCTGGCAATGGATCGCCCGGTATTACATGTGTACCGAGGGTGACGTGATGAACGCGGCGCTGCCGGCCCACCTGAAACTGACCAGTGAGACGCGTCTTGTTTTTAACCTGGGGTATGGGGAGGATTTAACCGAACTCAGCGAAGAGGAATTTCTGGTGGCCGAGGCGTTGCAGATCAGGCAGGAACTGACCATAGATGAAGTACAGCAGATCGTTGACAAATTGCAGGTCTATGCCCTGGTGAAGCAATTGCTGGATAAAAAGGTTTGCTTTGTTTATGAAGAACTCAAAGAAGCCTATCGCCCCAAGGAGGAGCGGGTGGTGACACTGCATCCGCGCTGCGAGGATGAACAGGTCCTGGCGGCGGTGTTTGAGGAGGTGCAAAGAGCACCCAAACAAATGGAGGCGCTGCTGGGCTTCCTGCACCTGCATAAAACCCAGGGGCTGGTCCGCCAGGCCGATTTACAGAAAAAGGCCGGCGTGTCCTCCGCGGTGGTGAAAGCGCTTGCCGACAAAAACATCCTGGTGATTCAAAAGCAGGCGGTGGACCGCATCCCCATGACCAAGGGAGAAATAACGGTTGAATTTTCATTCAATGAAGAGCAGGAAGCAGGATACAGGCAGATAAAAAAGCAGTTTGAAGACAAACAAACCGTCCTACTGCACGGGGTTACATCCAGCGGCAAAACAATGCTTTACATCAAGCTGATCGAAGCCTTTCTCCGGCAGGACAAGCAGGTACTTTATTTATTACCGGAGATTGCCCTGACTGCACAGATCGTGCGCAGGCTGCAAAAACATTTTGGCGACCAGATCGGCATTTATCATTCAAAATTCAACAACAACGAACGTGTCGAAATCTGGAATAAGGTAAAAAGCGGGGCGTACAGGGTCATACTGGGCGCCAGGTCATCGCTGCTGTTGCCCTTTAAGGAACTGGGCCTGATTATCCTAGATGAGGAGCATGACGCCTCCTATAAACAACAGGATCCCGCACCGCGTTACCATGCGCGGGACGCGGCTGTTTATTACGCCGGGTTGTTTGACGCCAAGGTGTTGCTGGGTTCCGCAACGCCCTCCCTGGAATCGTTTTACAACGCGCAGACGGGTAAATACGGCCTCGTACAGCTTGCCGGAAGGTACGGGGGTATGAAAATGCCCGATATTGAGATCGTGGACATGAAACGGGTCCCAAGGGACAAACAGACGGTTGCCGCTTATCTTTCGCCGGTCCTGAAGGAGTCCATGAAAGCGTCCCTGGCAGAAAATAAACAGATTATCCTTTTTCAAAACCGCAGGGGATATGCACCCATGATCGTATGTGCGACCTGCGGCTGGATCCCCCATTGCAATGATTGCGATGTTTCGCTTACTTACCATAAGTATCACCACCGCCTGCATTGTCATTACTGCGGCCACCAGTATCCGGTGCCGGATGTATGTCCCGCCTGCGGAAGCACCAAACTGATCAACAGGAGTTTTGGAACGGAACGCATCGAGGATGACCTGGTAACCTTTTTCCCCCAGGCGCGCATCGCCCGGATGGACCTGGACGCGGTACGCAATAAAGACGCGCATCATAAGCTCATAGCCCTTTTTGAACAAAAACGCATAGACGTCCTGGTGGGCACCCAGATGGTGGTCAAAGGACTGGATTTTGACCATGTAACGCTGGTCGGCATTTTGAGTGCCGATAATCTGTTGAGCTATCCTGACTTCCGGGTGCATGAACGGGCGTTTCAACTGATGGAGCAGGTGAGTGGCAGGGCGGGAAGACGGGATGAACGGGGCAAGGTCATTATTCAGACGGAAAATACGACGCACCCCGTCCTCGATTTTGTGATGCGGCATGATTACACCGGCTTTTATAAGCGGGAACTGGCAGAGCGGGAGCGGTTTTCTTATCCGCCGTTTAGCCGCCTGATACGGCTTGTGCTGAAACACAAAAAGCCCGAAGTGGTCAGGGAAGCGGCCACTGTATTGGGCAATGCCCTGCAACCTTTATTCGGGGACCGGTTGCTGGGCCCTTCGGCGCCGCCGGTGAGCAGGGTACGTAGTTATTATCTGATGGAACTCCTGATCAAGTTGCCGAGACACAGCAAAAAAATCGATCAGGCCAAAGCCCTGATCATCGAAAAAATAAACTGGCTGCAAACACAGCCTGATTTCAGGAGGGTGTTTGTCACCCCTGATGTGGATTGTGTGTGATGTACAGCTCCTGATAGATACCGTTCCCACCTTTCGGTAGCGGGTTCACTGCATTTGCCTGTTGCCGGATTGCTGGTTCTCTTCAATGAAAGAACTGTTTCTCTTTTATTTCATACCTTTTTATTTTATACAGGTTTATTATATATAGGAAGGAAAAATTAACTTCGTCAGTAATATGGAAATGCAAACGGATTTTTCTTTAAAGCACTACAATACCTTTGGGATAGACGCCCGTGCCGGACATTACGCCCGTTTTTCGACCACAGAGGAATTAATGGAATTGTTGGAGGTGAAACCTTTTGATGGTAAGGACACGATCCTATTGGGTGGGGGCAGCAACATTCTTTTCACAAAAGATCCGTCTGCCGTGTTGAAAAATGAAGTGACGGGAATAGAGAAAACCGCTGAAGATGCGGACCATGTTTATGTCAGGGCCGGGGCAGGGGAAAACTGGCACGGGTTGGTGACCTACTGTATCGATCATGATTGGGCGGGCATTGAGAACCTGTCGCTGATACCCGGAAGTGCGGGAGCGGGCCCCATGCAGAACATCGGTGCCTATGGCGTGGAGATCAAAGATGTCTTCCACTCCCTGGAAGCCTTTCACCTGGGTGATAAGGCGATGGTGACTTTCTCTAACGCTGACTGCGCTTTCGGTTACCGGGAAAGCGTCTTTAAAAACAAGTACAAAGGACAGTTTGTGATCGTGAATGTCACACTTCGGTTAAATAAGATACCCTCCTATAATATTAGTTACGGTGCCATTGAGAAGGAACTCGAGGCGATGGGTGCAACGCAGCCGGACATACACCTCATTAGCCGGGCGGTTATCAATATCCGTTCTTCCAAATTGCCGGACCCGCAGAAGATTGGCAATGCCGGCAGCTTCTTCAAAAACCCCGAAGTATCCGCTGAAGAATATGCGCGTTTGGAAAAGGATTTTCCCGGGTTGGTGGCTTATCCTGTGAACCGGGGCTTTAAGCTGGCGGCGGGATGGCTCATAGAGCAATGCGGCTGGAAGGGTTATCGCGACGGAGATGCCGGGGTACACGCGAAACAGGCATTGGTATTGGTGAATTATGGGAACGCTTCAGGACAGGACATCTACAGGCTTTCGGAAAAGATCCTTCAAAGCGTGCAGGAGAAATTCGGGATAAGCCTGCAAAGGGAGGTCAATATCGTGTGAAGATAGAATATTTCGTGAGGCAATTTAGCGCGGCCTCATAATTTACGCCATACAAAAAATGTAAATCCCTCATTATTAAGCCTTAAGAAAATAAACAAAATTTTCATAATGCAGATACATTGCGCTATCACTAATTAACTTTACGGATCATAAATGTAGAGGATTGCAAGTTCGTCAATTGCAGAAGAATATTAAATCGATGCATGTCATGCTTCAGAGCAATTATATGGTTGTGAGTATAGTTTGAAGATTCTAAAACAACGTAAAAAACTAATTTCGCTCTTGTATTGGAAATACGTTTTGAACATATAGAACCTGATAGTAATTTAAGAGGGTATCAAGGATTATTACTTGATAACGCTGAATTTACCAGAACCTTACAGGGGCCAGTGTGTAATAACCTTGTGGATATTGAAGTTCAACAAGAGATGTTGTTGGAGTTAACTGGGCTTCTTAATACTGGATTTAGTCAGTCGGAAAGTTTACTCACGGACATACGGGTGCTTGAAAGCGAAAATCCGGAGGATTTAAGAGAATGGAGAATTGGCGAAGCGTTGGCTGAAGTGATTCTTGAAGAAAAATTCCAATGCCGTTTTCATTGGAATGAACTAAGGGATGCAAGGAATCCCAAAGCCAATAAAGCTGGCGCAGACTTAGTCGGTTTTATTGAATCAGAAGGGAGTGTTTTATTTTTATTTGGGGAGGTTAAAACCTCATCAGAAACTGCAAATAGACCGCCTCAGGTCATGACTAAAGCAGATGGAATAGAAAACCAGCTAAAAGCCTTATATAACGATAAACGGAAGCGTCAGATTTTGATTACATATTTGAAAAGTAAAACTAGAGATTTACCTGATTCTCATCCTTTCCAAAAAGACTATAATTTAGCATTACGATCATATTATACTGGAAGGCAAGCATATCAATTAATTGGCATATTAGTTAGAGATATTGAGTCCGACCATAGAGATATCTCAATAAGTTATCATAAAATGAAAGCAGTTATATTACATCCCATTGGAATAAAATTGATAGCACTATATACTTCAGTTCAAAAGTCAAATTGGCATTCTATTATTACTAGCGAAAGAAAACAATGAGCATAGATACCAAATATCAATACCTTACAGATGCATATCCAGATATGCTTAATGGTATTGGTTTGCTTATTCAGAAAGTAAAGATATCAAATCGATTTGAAACAAGAGGCTTAAGCATTGAGGATGTTACTGAACTTGAAAAAGCAAAGAACCTTTGTGAATTAAGAATTGTTGGGATCTGGAATAGTCGTAAGGATGAAGAATTTAAGGCATTATGTTCCACGTATTTTGATATTGCCTCGCAATTAGACATAGAACTTGTTGATGATGATGACATATTTGAATACATAAAAATAATTTCCTTTGGATATCTTGGAGAAGGATGGCATTTAGTTAGGCAATTTCTAAAAAAACAACAAAATAAGATTGAAGAGCTTCCAATTTCAGAAAGCTGGAATTCCAGATTATTAAATTCATCCTTCAAGGCTTTAGTGGGCTTAATTCGGAAAAATGACTGGAATGATATCAATGCGTCAATTCTTCAAATAGAAAAATTGCGCTCTGAGCAAAATCAATTTGAGCAAAACTTTTTAAATCGGGTGAGTGAAGAAAGTCGCCCTTACGGAGCCGCTGAACTGGTTTCGCTTTATCATTTCGCAAAATCAATTGAAATACTTGCACAATATTTAATTGGGGGAAGACCATTAGATGTTGAACGCCAAATGGAGTATTATATTGGCTATGCGAAGGAATTTGCTGTTAAGTCAAAAAATATAAGCCTTCAACTTCTATTCCAATTTTTTGAATCATTTTCCGCTAAGCTTATCAGAAATACAATTTGGTACAATACACGTGGTATTAACTCGCGGATTTCAAGATTTAATGAATTTATCTCACAGAAAGAAACGCACAGTATTTTTGAATTGCTTTATCCTCAAAAAGAAGCGTTGGTAGATATTTTTAATCCTGCTTATAGTGCAATTATAGTCAATTTACCTACATCTAGTGGTAAAACAATGATTGCTAAATATAGAATCCTCATGGCCCTTAATCAATTTGCTGTAGATGGAGGTTGGGTGGCTTATGCGGTTCCAACCAGGGCATTGGTAAATCAGGTATATAATGAATTTAAGAGAGATTTAGCACCTATCAATGTCAGGGTTGAGAAACTTAGCGGAGCATTAGACCTTGATGGCTTTGAAGAGTCTTTAATGGAAAGAGATTCTTTAAATACAGGTCCACAGCAAAAGGGGGCTTTTGATGTTCTTGTTACAACATATGAAAAGCTATATTTAATGATAAGACAAGAATATGGCACGAAGGAGAATAGGCCTCTTGTTTTAGCTGTAGTTGATGAGGCTCATAATATAGAAGAAGCAACCAGGGGTCTTAATTTGGAATTTTTATTGTCAACAATTAAGTCCGATTGTGAAAGAGCCAATTTTCTTTTGATGACACCAGACGTTTCAAACTCTAGTGAAATTGCTCAATGGTTGGGAGGGGAACGAGGCAAAGAATTACATTTAGGTTTACACTGGTGGCAACCAAATGAAAGGGTTATAGGGGCTTTGACAAGAAATGGGAAAAGGAGAGATTATAGTTTCAATTTTAAAACTCTCTTAACAAATAAAGGTACTTACAGAATAGAAGAAGAGATTATATTCTCGAATTCCGACGAAAAAGACCCCCCGTTTTCTAGTTTGTCAAGTAAAAAGTTATTTGCATCAGTGCTGGCTAGAAAAATAATTAGTATTGAAGAGCCAACAGTAATACTTGCAAGGAATCCGAATGATGCATTTGATATTGCAAATGAGATTTGCGCAAGCTCAAATCAAGAATTTGATATTGATGCTGATGTTGAGCTTGTAAGAAGATTTATTGAAGATGAATTGGGGAACGACTTTTCACTGTCTGAATGCTTAAGAAAAAGAATTGGTGTTCATAGTTCGGCTTTGCCAGATGAAATTAAAATATTGATCGAGGATTTGATGTCAAAAGGGAAATTACAAGCGATGGTTGCCACAACTACTATTGCTCAAGGAATAAACTTCCCAATATCTGCTGTTATTATGAGTTCTTATCAATACTCAAGTCAACAGGGGACATATAAAATGCCAGTTAGGGACTTCTGGAATATTGCTGGCAGAGTTGGAAGGACAGGTCAGCAAACGCTTGGTTGGGTTGGGATAGTTTCTAAGGACGAACAAGAATTGCTTACGATCTCTAATTACGTAAGAAGTGCAGCAGATGTTTTGAAATCACAGCTTGTTGATATCGTTAATATGGCGCTTTCGAACCCTGACATTAATTTTGAGAGTTGGCTTTTTAAAGATCCGAGATGGTCTGGTTTACTTCAATATATATCTCATCTTTACGTTCAGAGCGAGAGCCTTGGAAAATTTATCTCTAGTTTGGAACAGCGCCTTATAGATACTTTCGGGTATAATAAACTAAGTCCTCAACAAAAGAACTTTTTACGTTCTAATTTGAGAGATTATGCCAAAAACATAAATCCTGGATATGCCAAGATATCGGATTCTACAGGGTTCTCTACTGTATCT
>DASULB010000010.1:0-2904 GCA_036278455.1 Chitinophagaceae bacterium
ACTTCAACGGCCGTGATCATATACATGTCGTCTATCCACATGCGGGTTTGCCAGGTCAGCCCGTCCTTATAAAATACCAGGGATGCCGGCTTTACATGCGACCCGAAAGGCTTTCCCCATTGTGCGTCCGGAAATCTGATGCCCATTTTTAGATATTTCTGATCCCTGGTCAGCATGTATAATTCAAGGGGTACCGTTCCAAATACCGTGTGATCTACGTGGTCAGGTGTGGGAACCAGGGAGGCGTCTTTACCAAATAAGGGCTCAAAACGTGTGGCCAGCTGCTTTACCATCTTTTTATTGCGGCTGACCTTCGCGAAAGTCAGGGCACCATACCAGGTACATACTTCAGGATAAGTAATCTTTTTAGGGGGAGTTTTTCGTCCAAAATTCTGATGGGGCGACTCGAGGAAGCGATGGGCTACCCGCTCTCCGATCTCTTTGGGTGAAGAGCCCTTGGGAAAATGTTTAAGGTTTGAATCTTTTACCTGCGCCTGGCATACCCCTGCACTGAAAGGGACCATAAACAGCGCCACCGACAGGTACAAAATATTTTTCTTTATGCGATACATTGCTATGTGGTTTATGGTCTTATTGAATCTGATGAGCGGTTACACGTTTTAAAATCTGGTCCTTTACATTAAATGACCGGAACAGGGTGATGTTTTCAGTGCTGTCCAATACCAGGGAAGGCACTCTGGTTGCCGTTTTGCCTTTTACAAAATCCAGCGAGGCGTTTTTCACCTGGTCAAGGATAAAAGGTGGACGCTGGTCCTGTTGCATAAAGCTTACCTGCACGTTATTAAGTTTCAGGCCATTTACGTGGCGGATAAAAAAGCCATAAGCCGGCATGGGTTTAAAATTGTCAGGTTCAGGATAGTCTTTTACATATTCGGGTACTTTTCGCTGTGCCATCTCTTTGGTACCGCCGCCTTGGTAGTAAATACGAATGTTATTCAACTGCAGGTCTTCTATATCGTGCCCGGGTATGCCGCTGATGATGGAACCAAAACGGGGATCTGCATTATATACGGTAATGTTGCTCAAAATGATCCTGCGGCACTCCCCTACCTTCATGCTGTCCGGGGCACGCATCCTGCCCCCGAGACGTATAAAGAAAGGTGCATTGGTGATGTCCCGCATGGTGATGTTGGAGATCGTTACGTCTTCCAATAATCCGCCATCTACGGTTTCCAGCGCCAGTCCCCGGCAATAATCGAATATGCAATTGGTGATGGTGATATTTTTAAACCCGCCATTGGACTCTGTGCCCATCTTTATGCGGCCGGTAGGGCTGTGATGCGAATATTTGCTGTACGATCTTTTAAGGGTGCCATCCAGCAGTGTACCTTCGTCATAACCGCTTACCTGGCAATTGGTAATGGTGACATTTTCGGTGGCCCGCGCGAATCCGAGTGCAAAAGAACTTTTCAGGCATATGCCGTCATCAAAAGGGGAATTGACCGTGCAATTGGATACACGTACGTTGCGACAGCAATCAATGTCCATGCCGTCGCGGTTGGTATCCATTTTTACGTTGTCAATGGTGAGGTTATCCACACCGGTAGCCAATATGCCAAACCATCCCCCATGTTTGATGGTGATATCCCTGATGATCACATTTCTGCACAGCAAAAGGCTGATAGATTTATTGGCCTGGTTGTCGCCTTTATGCCCGCTTCTTACCAGGCCCTTTCCCCAGATCATTCCGCTACCAATGATGGATATATCATGCAGCTTTTCGCCCCATATCAGGCTGTTGTGAAAATGACTGTGGCCAAAATCCTGGTATTGATCATTGATTGCAGGTTCGGGGCTGTCATATGCTGCGGAGTCTTCTTTTACGGGTGCTGCGATGATGGTGGCACCCTGATCAATAAATAAGGTGATGTTACTTTGCAGATGAATAGAGCCGGTGAGATAATTTCCGGCCGGGAAATAAACGGTCCCGCCTCCCGCCCTGGCGGCCACTGCTATCGTCTTATTGATCGCTTTGGTATCGAGGTGATCCCCATTGCCCCCGGCGCCATAATCCTTGACATTATAAAATATGCCGGTATTACCGGGGAAAGCAGCTGAAGCCATCCCTGTAAGGGATAAGCCTAAAGCCAGCAACAGAAATACAAAGCTCTTATAAAAATAATTAAAGGTTTCTTTTAACATACCTGTTTTTTTTGTGATATAAATAATGATTGTAAACATAAACATTTAAAATATTGAGCTGACTGTTTTCCATCACCTTCACCAGCCCGGATTTTGTGGATAGGCCGGACCAGTTGTTACCCGGTCTATCTGATCCTGCGGGATCGGGCGGAGGGCATCGAATGGCTCTATATTGGGACTGGCAGGCTCATTGTGCAGTCTTACTCTTTTCACTAAGGTATGTGTCCTTGTGAGGTCTGGCCAGCGTTTCAATTCACCGCATAATTCCCGGGCCCGTTCATCCAGGATATAGTCAAGTGTCAGGTCGGAAGCACTGATGTCCATGGCAGCAGCATTTCCGGCGGGATACGCAGCCCGCTCCCTCACCGCATTAATATATTTAACGGCATCAGGGGCATTCCCACTTTCCAGTAAGGCTTCTGCGGCAATCAGGTAAGTTCCGGCCAGTCTGTATACGATAATCGGCCGGATCGACGGCGCATTCTGATCGGAACGTTTTGTATCAAAAAATTTTGTCATGGCGGGAGCCAGGTTAATCGCATATTTTCTGGGTGGTATCAGCAAATAAGGTGCTGCTGTGATTTGGGCGTCCGTCACATCATGTCCTGGCATATAGATAGCGGTATCACCAAGGGCAAATTTCGGCTGGCCCGGTTTTGCATCCGCGGGCGCACCTGGGGGAAGCGGGTTTGGCCATACCGGGATGCCGGCAGCGTCATTGCATAACCATACCGTTTGAAA
>DASULB010000011.1:0-5543 GCA_036278455.1 Chitinophagaceae bacterium
TGTTTGAAGTGCCTTCTCCATCCCAGAATTGATCGGCAAGCCCGGACTTGAAATTAAGGTGCCCTGCCGGATTCATGTTCAGCCGGTAGTTCTGAAAATACTTGGCACCCCACGATCCGTAAAGCTCCGTTCTGAAGTCCAGGTGACCATAGCTTAACTGAAGGGTTAACCCTCCCGTTAATTTTGGCCAGGGGGCACCCAGATCGGTCAGGTCACTGTTGTCGATCACTCCGTCGCCGTTGGTGTCTTTGTACTTCAGATCACCGGCCTTTGCATCGGGCTGCAACAGATCCCCGCTTTTGTTCACATAGGCGGCGGCTTCCGCATCGGTTTGAAATACGCCTCCCACAATGTAGCCGTACCATGCCCCGGGTTCATGACCCTTTGTCAAACGGGAACGGAAGGTAGCGATGGGATCATTGGCTTCATGGCCCAAAATGGGGTCCATGCCACCGAGGTCTTTGACGATCGATTTATAATGATTCAGCGTGAAATTGACACCCAGATGAAGTTTATGGGTGATGTTGTCATGATAACTAAGGGTGGCATCCCAACCTTTGGTGGTCATGCTTCCCACATTGGCCTGCTGTGTCGGATAATAACCCTGCGGGTATCCGAGCGTGTAATCTACCGTAACATTCTCCAGCAGGTTACTGGGGTTTCTGACATATTTTTCAAAGGTAAAATTCAGCTTGTCCTTTATTAAAGTGGCATCGAGGCCAAAGGTATAATCCTTTTGTATCTCCCACTTGATCTCCGGGTTGGCAATGTTACTGGGCATATAACCTGTAATGTATCCGCCCGCGGCATCCGGCGTGGTGGTGGGGCTGAGCACCGTCAGGTAGGCGCTGGTGGATTTTGGCAGGTTTCCGCCCGATTCGCCCCAACTCGCCCGCAACTTCAGATAGCTGATGGTGCTGGTGAGTTTTTCAAAGAAGGGTTCATCTGAGATCACCCAGGCACCCGAAACGGTCGGGAAATACCCCCAACGGTAAGCAGGGTTCACCAGTGAGCTGCCATCCGCGCGGAAGGTACCCGCCAGGTAATATTTTCCTTTATAATTATAACGCAGAGATCCAAAATAAGAGGACATAATACCCCACCGGTTGTCCCCTGCGGTACCCGGCTGGTAAGACCCGCTGCCGGCGGTGACCGTCGCCGCCGCGGAGATATACCTGAAGGATTGTTCATCCAGGGGAATATCCTGCCGTTTCGCAGCAGTCCCTTTGTAAGTGTATTTATCAGCGCTTTGCCCTACCAGTGCATCGATATGGTGGTCATGACCCAGGGTAAATTTATAGTGGGCCGTGTTGGTGACCTGCCATCTCGTATTGACATCGGTAGAGGAAGACAAATCCGAAGTCTTATGATTCCCGTTGGAGGCAAGATAATACTTGGGGCTATAGTCATTGGCTTGATCGGCGTTGGCAAAACCGCTCACCATGGTTTTAAGGATCAGGTTTGGCAAAGGCTCGGCCTGTAAATAGGTACCGTAAAGCAATGCGAAGGCTTCATGCTGGTCAAAATTGGTGATGTAGCTGAACATCGGGTTGGTCACGCCATTGAAACCTGAACGGTTTGGCTGGCTGTAATAGGGGTTAAACGCGGTCATGTCCATAAAGCCGCTTGGAATGGATTTATAAACGGAGTCGACCGTTTTATACGGTGCCGTGGTAGGGTCCATGGAATAGGCCGCATAGGTGATATTTGGAGTGGTGAGCCAGCGCTCATACCTGGGGGACAGCGTAAAGCCCACTTTGAAGATGCGGCTGATATCTATATCACCCTTGAAGTGCGCGGTGATCTTTCGCCAATGCCCGCCTCTGCTGGTGGCATTATAGGAATCATCCTTATAATAACCCAGGCTGCCATAAAGCGACAATTTATCGGTGCCCCCGCTGACACTCAACATATAATTTTGCATATGTCCGGCGTCAAAGGCCATATCCCAGTAATTTGTACCGGTGACCTGGTCGGGGTTGGGAAAAGGAAGCTGGGCTCCGCTGTTCTTGGCCTCTTCATTCATGACCCGTGCATATTCGGAGGCGCCGGCTATTTTCATGTCGGGCAAATAACTCAACCCATTGGTCGCAGTCAGGTGAATAACAGGCTTGCCCTTCCCTTTTTTTGTGGTGATTAGGATGACACCCTGGCCCGAACGGGCACCATAAATGGCCGCCGCCGAAGCGTCTTCCAACACATCGATCGTTGCAATGTCTGATGGATTGATAAAATTCAAACTATTGTACCCGACCTCTATACCATCCATGACGACCAATGGGTTGGTGTTGTTATTAATGCTGCTCAATCCATGGATCAGAATCTTTGGCTGGGTGCCCGGCAACCCGCCTCCGGAAATGACTTGCAATCCAGGTACTTTCCCCGACAACGCATTGGCCACATTGCCTGTTGTCCAGGGAGCAATGTCCTTGGCGCTTACCGAAGCAATGGAACTGGTCACACTTTTACGTGTGGTGGTTTCATAACCGAGGACCACAACGTCATTCAACCGCGCATTACCGGCGGTAAGCACAATTTTTAACGGGCTGTCACCCACCGTCACATCTTTTGTTTGCATACCGATGTAGGAAACCTCGAGGGTATTGCCCCGGGAAGCCTGCAGGCTGAAAGATCCCTGATTATTGGTTACAGTACCATTCTGTGTGCCTTTAATTACCACCGTAGCGCCGATGACAGGACTTCCATCTGCGGCATGCACCGTACCGGTAACTGCCTGCTGCCCGTAGGCATGGTTAAAAACAAAACAAGCCCCGAGTAATACAAGGAATCGTACTGTTTTTTTCATAAAACTTATTTTAAAGATTGACAATGATATAAACGCATTAATGGCTTTGTTCCTACCGAAGAGACATAGCAATCCCTCTCCCTGTTAGGGGATCTTTTACCGTTCATTTCAATTTTAATGAGCAGCCTTGTTCGCGGCCACCGGGCATACCTGTCACCTTCCCTTTAAAGGATTTTTTTCTTTACATTTCCCTTTTCGATGGGTGGGGGCTTGTTACAAGGAAGACAGCCTGCGTAGTGATTTTACAAAACATCCTCAATCTATCCCTATCATCTGCCAGGCGTCCTAATCAGAAAAACAAGGTTATGACGGCAATGCGTATAACTCAATTTCCAGGTCAAAAGTAGCCTGAATAGGGCGCTTTGAAATGGCTATTTTTATTAAAAGGATGGATAATTTTACTTTTGTTTTGAAGCGGTTCTTCTCACGATGAATGAACCTTATCTCACTCATCGGTTATTAATTGTTTGGCAGTGTTGCACTTCTTTATTGGATGGCGATCCCTTTAACAGTGGTTCCATCCTGTGGTAAGGTCACGCGCCATTTGCTGCTATTAAAAAGGACATGAAGGATTCCTCCCTGGTGCAAGGGATCACTGGCATAAACTGTTTTACCCTTTATCAGGATGAGGCACGGTCTGTCCACCGCCAGGGAAAGACGAGATTTTGTTCTTATGGAATCAGCGGCAAAAAAAGCCGCCATGAGGTCACCATCCGAAAACTTTACCGCCTGGCAATGCTTGTTATTGCTGAGTATTTTCCAGGCAGGCTTACGGGACAATTTCATCGCGTCGCGTGGCGCGTGGCAACGTGCCAGCACATATCCTGTTGATGGCTCACCTGCTTCCGTGTCGGGCAGCATCACGGGCATAAAAATCCGGTCGCTCACCAGGCTGTCGGGTTGTGCTTTGTTGATGGCGGACCATCTACCTTTTACTTCGCCCAACTTTAGTGTTACCCGGGCGGGTTTTAAAGGCAAATAAGCAAAACCCGCGTGATAGATCCATCGTACACCGCTCAGTTGATCAGTGCCCTCCCCAATCACATGATCCGGCTTATTCACCATGACCGGGCCCTGCTGGCGGCACTGGTCCAAAACTGTATAAATCTGACCCGGGATGTGATCGGCCTGTAGATCCGCCACAAGGCATACCACCATGTTCTGATGACAGGCCCATACCTTGTGCGCTGACATATGTTGTTTCCCTGTGCTGTCTTCCAGCCCGTAAGCCATGGCGCTTAAGCCGCTCTGCTCATCTGTGACACTTCCGCTAAAAGGTTGGCGGTCGATTTTATAAGCGTCTTTAAAGGCCGTCGTGCCGGGTAGTTTCTGCCAGTCCCACACGGGCATCAGGTTATAGTATTCCTTTCCGTCTCCGATCAGGTAGCCGTCCCCGCTGTTAAGCAGTCTTCCTTTGAGATTTTCAGCGTTCAGCCCTACCTCCGTTGGCAGCGTCCTGGTGGATATGGTCTTTAAAAAGAAACTAAAGCTCTTGCGTTGATAAGCAGTAAAATCCGAATAAGGGTAATACCGGAACCCTGACAAAGCTTCCTTTCCGTTCTGATGATCCGCAAGCGTCCTGAATTTGGAGGCATCCCTTGGGTCCAGTTCACAAAGAAAGGGTATTAAAAAACGGATGTCCGGGCTACGCAACTCCCCCACCCGACTCGCGGACCGATCCATGGTTCCGGGTACCGTATTAACACCTCTGGCCATCCACTGCCAGCCTTTAAGCAAAAAATTACGGAGGATACTGATCCTGGATGGCGGATAGGCCCATCGCGTATCATGGAGTTCCCACGCCAGGCGTATATTGGAGAACAGAAACGCCTTTCCATACTGGTACATCTGCAGACGGCTGCCATGCTGGTGAAAACTGTAATCAGGCTGTATACCTTCACCGGTACTGATGTGAATTTCTTCCACAATGAGCTTTCTGCAACTGTCCATCAACGCCTCATCACCTGTCAACGCGCCGTAATGAAAACCCAGATCGGCGCTCCAGATCAAATTGGCACCGGCACCGCTTTTCTGTACGTGAAGCTGTGCCATGACAGCAAGTGCTCCCTTAAGCTGTTTTGCCGAAAGCGTATCCCTGAGCAGAATAATAATATCGCGCATACACTGTGGCACCCCTATCTGGTTATGCCACCAGTTCGGATTCTGATAGCGATGCCGCAGCCAGTCATCCAGTGCAAGATTAATGGCTTTCCACACTTTATCATCATGGTAAAAAGAAGATGCGGGGTTCCTCCATGCTACAGAAAGCTGATCCAGTCTTTTAAGATGCGTCCATAATTGCCAGTTAGCACGATGCTCGTCGGTGTAGTTGATATCAGGCCATCTCCCCTCGCTGCTGATGGTACGAACCCAATGATCAATATCAGTTGACCGGGGATGCTCCGTCTGGTAGAGATACCTGCAGTAACGGTTTAAGATGGTATCTACCTGGCCCTGCCCCATGGAAGGCTTTGCGGCAGCCAGTAACAAGATCAAAAAAAGACTGAGGTTTTTCATGCGATAAATATAGAAATAATCTCCAAAGGACGCAGTTTAAAGCACAGGCGTCCCTATCATACTGATCTTCCCGACAGATGCCATAGCCTCTATACCGGCCGTCATTCCTACCTTGATATAACGCGCCTGCATTTTATGGGAAACTGAATGGTCTTCGAACCGGCGGAGGCCCGAATCCGATGACATCCGGTTTACCTGCAATTGTATGTAATCAATTGCA
>DASULB010000012.1:0-5514 GCA_036278455.1 Chitinophagaceae bacterium
CGGGGGTATCGATCACGATGAAATTATCTAATCCCTGCAGTACCACCAGTTTATCGTCCATGGTCTTTACCATGCAACGGGTGGCATCGATCACCAGGACGTTCTTGCCGGAGACGGCATTGTCCAGTTGATCCTTATCCATGTTATCATAAGCGGAGTTCCAGGTACCCAGGTCACTCCAGCCAAAATTGGCGGGAATCACATAAACGTTTTCCGCTTTCTCCATGACGGCATAGTCAATGGAAATGTTGGTGCATTGGGAATAGATGAACTGGATGGCATCGGCCTCATCCGGTGTATTCATCTTTTCGGTTTCCTGTTCGAAAAGCTCACTCAGATCCGGCTGATGTTCCCGGAAGGCCGAGATGATCGATTGCACGCTCCATAGGAAAATGCCGGCGTTCCACAGGAAATCCCCGCTTTGAAGAAAGGTTTCTGCCAGTTCCAGGTTGGGTTTTTCTGTAAATGTCTTGACCGGGTATATATTATCGGCAAAGGCGGTCATCTCATATTGAATGTATCCGTAGCCGGTATCCGGCCGGGTGGGCTTGATGCCCAGGGTAAGCAGCGCGTTCTGCCGGCTCACAAACTCCAGCGCGTCGAGGCATATTTTGGAAAAGGCGTCAGGGTCGAGGATCAGGTGATCAGCCGGGGCGCAAATAATATTGGCCTGGGGGTCCTGCTTGTATATTTTATAGGAGATATAGGCGATACAGGGAGCGGTGTTTTTGCGGGAGGGTTCGCCGACGATATTTTCCAGCGGCAGCTCCGGCAGCTGCTCCTGTACCTTTTCAATATACTTGGTATTGGTAACAATGTAGATATTCTCCACCGGTATAAAGCGGCTGAACCGCTCAAAAGTCCAGCGGATGAGCGACTTTCCCGTATTGAGGATATCCAGAAATTGTTTGGGATGGTTATGACGGCTCACCGGCCAGAAACGGCTTCCTATTCCACCTGCCATGATGGCGACATAATGATGTTGGTCCATGGTAATTTTTTAAAGCGTGCCATGAATCCTAAAACCAAAGGGTTCCGGGATGAAGGCCTCAAAGATAATTAACCTTGTGAAAACTCACAACGACGGACGACTATCGGCATTGCTTCTTTCCATAGGACATCTTTTCGATCAAAAGGTACGGTTTTAGCCAAAATATGCCAGCGAAAATTTTCGGGGAACAGCCTAGAAGAATCCTTCCCGGATCAGGTCATGCAGATGGATGACCCCGGTATACATGCCCTTTTCCAGCACGATCAATTGGGTGATGTTGTGGCGGCGCATCAGTTCCAGGGCGTTTACCGCCAGTTCCCCGCCGGAAATGGTTCTGGGTGAAGGGTTCATGACGTCGCCCGCTGTCAGGGATTCCCAAGTAGGCTTTTCCTTTAACATGCGCCGGAGATCGCCATCCGTGATGATACCCGCGATCCGTCCCCCTGCTTCGGTGACGGCGGTCATGCCAAGACGTTTCTCGGTGATCTCCATGATGACCTCCATCATGGGTGCTCCCTTGCTGACGGAGGGCTTGTCATTTTGCCCGGACAGGTCTGCTACCCGCAGGTACAGTTTTTTGCCAAGCGTCCCACCCGGGTGGAATTTGGCGAAGTCTTCCTGCGAAAAACCTTTTATTTTCATCAGGCATACTGCCAGGGCGTCCCCCATGGCGAGTTGCGCGGTGGTGCTGGCGGTGGGAGCCAGGTTGTTCGGACAGGCCTCCTGGCTGACGGTAGTGTCAAGGACGTAGGTAGCCTCCCGTGCGAGGTAGGAATTAATATTGCCGACAATGGCCACCAGGGGATTGTGAAAGTTCCTGAGCAGCGGCACGAGCATTTTTATTTCGGGGGATTCACCGCTTTTGGACAGGCAGAGGACGGTGTCATTTTGCTGGATCATCCCAAGGTCACCGTGAATGGCGTCACCGGCATGCATGAACATCGCGGCCGTTCCCGTGGAATTCAGGGTGGCGACGATCTTTTGCGCGATGATGGCACTTTTGCCGATACCGGTCACCACCACCCTTCCATCCGAGGCCGCGACAAGCCGTACCACCTTTTCAAAATCCTCTGTCAGCAATTTCTCCAGTGATAGCAGGGCTTCGGATTCCATGTGCAGGGTGTCCCGCGCGGTGGCAAGTATTTCAGATCCCGGTAGGTTATTCATGGTTGTCGGCACATAAGCAAAATGCGAAAAAACAAAATTTTTTGAACAAACGAGCTTTTACTTTAACAATAAAAAGGACAGGACGGCGCTTTTTGCCGGATTCTAAAAACGTTATTGTTTTTTTAAAGTACACAGTTTATAGGGCGAAATTCATGATTATTTGCTAATTTCGTGAGCTTACAGAAACATGGAATTTTTTTTTAATGTTTGCAAGGTAACAAAAATGCTTTTTTCTAAATAAGATAGATGATGAAAGTCGCGAAAGTTAACCTAAAAGATGCGCTGCAAGAGTATTTTGGTTTTGGTGTTTTTAAAGGCAATCAGGAAAAAATAATCGAAAGTGTCCTTGCGGGGAAGGATACCTTCGTGATCATGCCAACAGGCGGCGGTAAATCCCTGTGTTACCAGCTGCCGGCTTTGATGAGTGAAGGATGCGCCCTGATCGTGTCGCCCCTCATCGCCCTGATGAAAAACCAGGTGGACCTGGTCAGGTCATACAGCAGCCAGGACAGCATTGCACATTTCTTAAATTCGACCCTCAGTAAAACACAGATAAAAAAAGTAAGGGAAGACTTAAATGACGGCAGCACAAAGTTGCTCTATGTAGCGCCGGAGACGCTGACCAAACAGGAGAACATGGATTTTTTCCGTGAGCTGTCCCCTTCCTTTATCGCGGTGGATGAAGCGCACTGTATCTCCGAATGGGGCCATGATTTCCGGCCCGAATACCGCCGGCTGCGGGAAATGATTGACGAGATCAACCCTAAGCTCCCCATCATCGCCCTGACGGCCACGGCCACCCCCAAGGTGCAAAGTGATATTGTGAAAAACCTGGCGTTGAAGGATCCGAATGTCTTTATCTCCTCCTTTAACCGCCCCAACCTGTATTATGAAGTCAGGCCCAAACGGAATAAGGACCAGGCGATCAAGGACATCGTCAAATTTATCCACCAGCACATGGGCAAAAGCGGTATCATCTATAGCCTGAACCGCAAGACCACCGAAGAAATCGCCGATATGCTCGTTGCCAATGGCATCAGGGCGGTGGCTTATCACGCCGGTCTGGATTCTTCCACCCGCTCCAAGCGGCAGGACCTGTTTTTGAAAGAAGGTGTGGAAGTGATCGTGGCCACTATTGCCTTCGGGATGGGGATCGACAAGCCCGACGTTCGTTTTGTGATCCATTTTAATATACCCAAGAGCCTGGAGAACTATTACCAGGAGACCGGCCGCGCCGGCCGGGATGGTCTGGAAGGGAAATGCATCAGTTTTTACTCGCATAAGGATATCCAGAAACTGGAGCACCTGATGCGGGATAAGAGCCTGAGTGAACGGGAAATGGGGGCGCAGCTCATCAATGAGACGGTAGCCTATGCCGAAAGCGCCGTATGCCGCCGCAAACTGCTGCTGCATTATTTCGGGGAAGACATCAAACAGGACAACTGCGGGAATTGTGATAATTGCCTGCATCCAAAAGAGAAGATCGAAGTGAAGGCCGAAGCAGGGATCGTGCTGAAAACGATCCGTGCGCTCAACGAGCGTTTCCCGATTGAATATGTCGTGAACATTATTTCCGGAAAAAACACCCCGCAGATCACCACCTTCCGCCATGATAAGCTGAAGGAGTTCGGATCCGGCAAAGACCAGGACAGACATTTCTGGAACTCTCTCATCCGGCAGATGATGCTGGAGCACCTGATCGAAAAGGATATTGAAGAATACGGTTTGCTGAAAATTACCGACAAGGGACACAAATTCCTCAAAAAGGCGTATTCCTTCAAGATGGCGCTTAACCACCAGTTTGCCGAAGAGAGTGAGGATGCTGCGGACGAGACGCCCACCGGCCCGTCCACCACCGATCCGGTGCTGTTTAAAATGCTGATGGACCTGCGCAAGCAGGTGGCAAAGGAAAAAAAGCTGCCTCCCTTCGTTGTTTTCCTGGAGAATTCACTCGAAGACATGGCTACGCATTATCCCACCACCCTGAAGGAGCTGGAAAAGATCCAGGGGGTGAGCACGGGCAAGGCCATGAAATATGGTAAAAAATTCATTGAGCTTATTGGTCACTATGTGGAAGAGAACGATGTGGATAAGCCGGATGATTTTGTGATGAAAAGCGTGGTCAACAAAAGCGGGTTAAAGGTTTTCATCATTCAGAATATCGATAAGAAGATACCGCTGGAAACCATTGCCAAGAACAAGGGAATTACCACGGAAGACCTGCTGGACGCCATGGAGACCATTGTGGCCAGCGGTACCAGGCTCAACATCGGCTATTGCATTGACGAGGAGCTGGACGATGACGCGCAGGACGAGATCATCGATTATTTCAAGGGATGTGAAACTTCGAGCCTGAAAGCCGCCCAGCAAGAGCTTACGGATGGTGATTATTCCACCGAACAGCTGAAACTCATGCGGATTAAGTTCCTGAGCGAATTTGGCAACTAATCTCTTCGCCTGGGATAAAAAATTTAGGAACCACTTGACGCTTTCAGGGAAATCCCTATCTTTGCACTCCTTTTTATTTTAGAGGAAAGGATGGTGCGGTAGCTCAGTCGGTAGAGCAAAGGACTGAAAATCCTTGTGTCGGCGGTTCGATTCCGCCCCGCACCACAAAAGACGGAACTCAGGTGTAGCCTATGTTTCGTCTTTTTTTATGTCTGTAAGGAGCTAGGAATTAAGTAAAAAACATGACCTTAGTAGAAGGATGAGAATGTTAAGCCCAACTGGAAGAAATTCATGCCTTTTATTTACCAGAAAAAATCACTATTTTTGTAATATAAGTTTAATAAAATGAGCGCTGTTAAAACTATATCTGCACAATTTGAAAACGAGCCTACCGTTTTCGCTTTACTGGTTGATAATATCAGCCGGATGAGCGTGTCGGAACAGAAATTGCTTTGGATGAATCTGAACAAAAAAAACATTTCGGACCTTGCAAAAGAGATAGATAGCAGCACTAAATCTGACAATCTTTCCGAAGATAAAGTAAGCGCACTTGTTAAAGAAGCTCGTACCGATGCTCGCAAAAAGAAAAAAGGTTAAACGTTTTGTCATTGATGTTAATACGCTCATCACCATCTTTATCAACCGGAAGACCGATTGGTTATAAAGTTATGTGATTCAAAATGCTCTGGAAATCTTTATCGACAATAACCTGATCGAAGAACTCAGCCGTGTCCTTGACTATCCCAAAATTAAACGTCGACTGCCTTTGAATAAGACAATTTATTTAACCTTGGTTCGCAGCATTTCTACATTTGTCTTTGCCCAAGGATTCGATGTTCAATGCCCCGATCCCGAAGATGATTACCTATATAATCTTGCGCTATCCATCAATGCCAAACTGTTGGTTA
>DASULB010000013.1:0-19333 GCA_036278455.1 Chitinophagaceae bacterium
AATAATTATTAGCCAGAAAAGCAAGGGTGATCAGCCAGGCTGCCGCAATGAGCAGATAGCCGTTCTTTAAAAAAAAGAGCCTTATTTCCTTTTGTTTAAACAAATCAGTATGATTGTAAAACTGGCTTAATGCACACCTGGCGGCCCTTACGCTGCACCGCCGGCAGTCTCTGTTTTAATGCGGTTCCAAAGCTGATCCATCTGTTGAAGGGTCATGTCTGCGAGCGGCGTCCCCGAACGGGATGCTTCCTGCTCCATCCGCTGAAAACGGCTCATGAACTTCTTATTGGTCCGCTCCAGGGCGTTTTCCGCATCCACGTGCAAAAACCGGGAATAGTTTACCAGGGAAAATAACAGGTCCCCAAATTCATCTTCTATTTTATCTTCGTCACCGGAGGCGATCGCTTCGGTCAGTTCCGCTGTTTCTTCTTCCACCTTTTGCCGGACCTGCGCCGTATCTTCCCATTCAAACCCCACCTGTTTTGCTTTTTCCTGTATGCGTATGGCCTTGACAAGTGCCGGCAGCGCCCTGGGTACACCGCCCAGTACGGAAGATTTGCCTTCCTTCAACTTGAGTTTTTCCCAGTTCTGCTTCACCTGCTGTTCGTTTTCCACCACCAGGTCTCCATAAACATGGGGATGTCGTGCGACGAGTTTTTCACAGATGCCGCGGATCACATCATCCAAAGTAAATTTATTTTTCTCCGTGCCGATCTTTGCATAGAAGACAACATGCAACAACAAATCCCCCAACTCTTCACAAATGCCCTGCCAGTCTTCTTCGGAAACCGCGTCCGCCAGCTCATACAATTCCTCTATGGTCAATTGCCGTAATGAATGAATGGTCTGCTTACGGTCCCAGGGGCACTTTTCCCGCAATTCATCCATGATTGTGACCAGGCGGCCAAAATCCGTATTGTTATTTTCCATCTGTCTTTTTTTTACCCGTATGATGTTCCGGGATACCGTATACATACTGCTCCGGCTATCCTTTATATTCTCCCCAAACCCTTCTCAGCGTATCGGAGATCTCACCCAATGTCGCCTTTTGTTCCACCAGCTCCACCACGATGGGCATGAGGTTTTCGGAAGTTCCGGCTCGTTGACGGAGTCCTTCCAGCAACCGGCGGACGCTTTCATTATCACGATGGCTGCGCAGCCTGTCAAGGCGCAGGATCTGTTTTTCACGAATATCGTCCGTTACCTTAAAAACGGCCTCCGGCCCTCCCTTATTTTCATCAGTGTATTTGTTGACCCCCACGATGATCTGCTCGCCGGATTCCACGCTCCGCTGAAAATCATAAGCGCTGCGGGCGATGGCATCCTGCATAAACCCATTTTCCACCGCATTCACGGCGCCGCCCATTTCTTCTATCCGGTCCATCAATGCGGTGGCCTTATCCGCCATCTCACTGGTCAGGGCTTCCACATAAAAGGAACCCGCCAGGGGATCTGTCGTATCCGGCACGCCGCTTTCATAAGCCACGATCTGCTGGGTGCGCAGCGCGATTTTCGCCGCCTGTTCACTTGGCAGCGACAGGGCCTCGTCATACCCATTGGTGTGCAGCGACTGGGTACCTCCCAGGGTGGCGGATAATGTTTGCAACGCCACCCTGGTAATGTTGTTCATCGGCTGCTGGGCGGTGAGGGTGCTGCCCGCGGTCTGGGTGTGAAATCGAAGCATGAGGGCTTTCGGATCCGTTGCCCCCAGCGATTTCATCATGTATGCCCAAAGCCGGCGCGCAGCGCGGAACTTAGCCACCTCTTCAAAAAGATTGTTGTGCGCGTTAAAGAAAAAAGAAAGACGCTTTGCGAATACATTGATGTCCAGCCCCCTGTCAAGGGCCGCCCTGACATAGGCCTTGCCATTGGCCAGCGTAAAGGCGAGCTCCTGTACCGCGGTCGCCCCGGCTTCGCGGATATGATACCCCGAAATAGAAATCGTATTCCATTTGGGCACTTCCCGCGTGCAGTAAGCGAAAACATCGGTAATAAGCCGCATGGAGGGCTTTGGCGGAAAGATAAAGGTTCCCCTTGCGGCATATTCCTTTAAAATATCATTTTGCACCGTTCCTGTAAGCCTGGTCAGGTCGGCGCCCTGTTTTTTTGCCAGGGCAACGTATAAGGCCAAAAGAATAAACGCGGTCGCATTAATGGTCATGGAAGTAGAGACCTTTTCCAGCGCGATGCCGCGGAACAGATCCTCCATGTCTTCCAGGGAATCTATGGCCACACCTACTTTGCCGACTTCGCCTTCCGCCAGCGCATGGTCGGAATCATAGCCTATCTGAGTGGGCAGGTCAAAGGCCACGCTCAATCCCGTTACACCCTGACCAAGCAGATAATGATAGCGCTTATTGGACTGCTCCGCCGTACTAAAGCCCGCGTACTGCCGCATCGTCCACAGCCGGTCGCGGTACATGGTCTCATGAATGCCCCGCGTGAACGGAAATTGCCCCGGCCTCTCCTCCATGGGTACCGGTTCCGTATAAAGCGGCTTCACTTCAATCCCGCTGTCGGTAAAACGCTTCTTGTCATTCATACCCCAAACTTACACATTGTTTTTTTGCCCGCGTCCATGATAGCCCATGAGCTTTTTAGCCTCCGTATTTAACACATGGAGGGCCGTACGGGCAGGGAAATCCTTTTCATGCAGCGATAGTTCCAGCAACTGCTTGCTCAGGGCCCTGCCTTCGGCGTCGGGAGAGACCTTATCGGCCACCGAGTTGATCAGGCTCACAAGTTGTTCCTTGGCATTGCTGACCGCCTCCCATGCCTCCAGGCTGACGTAGATCTGCTGGGAGACGTTGTGTTCATATTCCGACTGGATGCTGTGGATCATCAGCATACGGATATCTTTGGCCTTCAGTCCCGGCTCCCCTACCCTGCTGATCAGGTTTTCCGGCCTGATCCTTTCCATAAATACCACCAACCGCTCGTAAGCCTGCAGCCTCAGAGGCAGGGCCGTCGCCTGATGCTCCTTGCCTGTCTCGGCCATGCTTTGGTCATGGTATCTACGGCGCTGAAGGGACCAGTCGCGGATGGTAAAGATCATAAAGATAACCAGCGCGACGCCCAGTAAAATATAGATCAGTTCATGTGACATAGAGTCGGTTATTGATGAGGTGCAAATATAAGCTTTCAGGTTTCTTCCGCCCATTTCCCCCGGTCACCCGGAGAAAACTTCCAGGGCGCCATATTATTCTCTATGTTGCTGAACATCGCGTTCCACTCTGCCGGAGCGTTGGCATCATCCATGATCAGGTATCTTCGCAATTGCAAAATAATATCCAGCGGATTGATGCTTACCGGGCACTCCTGTACGCAGGCGTTACAGGTCGTGCAGGCGCGCAGTTCTTCTACGGAGATATAATCGTACAGGAGGGATTTGCCGTCCTGCCCTACTTTGCCGTTTTCATCCAGGTGCGCGCCGACCTCTTCCAGCCTGTCGCGGGTGTCCATCATGATCTTACGCGGAGAAAGCAGTTTCCCGGTCTGGCTGGCCGGGCAGGCTGCCGTACAGCGGCCGCACTCGGTGCAGGTGTAGGCGTCCATCAGGTTTTTCCAGTCCAGGTCGGTAACATCTTTGGCGCCGAATTTTTCCGGCGGCGATGACGTGGGCTGTTCGGTCTCCGTCGGCGCCATCATCATCTTTACCTCACGGGTGATCTCCGGCATATTGTCCATTTTGCCCTTGGGTTCCAGGTCGCGGTAATAGGCGTTTGGAAAGGCGAGAATAATATGAAAATGCTTTGAATAAGGCAGGTAATTAAGGAAAAAAAGTACGCCGAGGATATGCAACCACCACGCCCCCCTTTCCAATCCGGTCAACGTCCCGCCGTGAAGATGGCTTACCCACGGGGCGAGCGCGGAACTGATCCAGAAAGGGCCCGTCTGGGTATAATAGGGCGCACCCGCCAGTTGCAGCGCACGGTCCGAAGTATTCATCGTCAAAAAAAGCAGCATCAGGATGATCTCCATGATGAGTATATAATTGGCATCGGATTTTGGCCAGGAGGTCATCTCCCGGTCCTGAAAACGCTTCACCTTCAGGATATTCCTGCGGATGAGGAAAATGGCACAGCCGATGATCACCAGAACGGCCAGCACCTCAAAGCAGCCGATCAGCACATTATACACCGGTCCCAGCAGGGGCGCGAACATACGGTGCGTCCCTGTCAGCCCATCCAGGATGATTTCCAGAATCTCAATATTAATGATGATAAAGCCCGCATATACGAAAAAATGCAAGACGGCGGGTATCCAGTTTCTAAACATCTTCTTCTGGCCAAAGGCCAGCAGCAATACGCTGCGCCACCGCTCACCCTTCCGGTCGTCGACCTGCTTTGTTTTGCCTAAAAAGATATTGCGCCGGATTTGTCTTACCTTTCGGGTAAACAAATAAACCGCCAGGGCGAATATCAAAACAAACAGGATTTGCTGGATAATGTGCATGACTTATTATTTGATGGGCTAATTTAGCGGAAATATCCGTACCAGTTCATAATCTATCAACTTAATATCTATCAACTTAACGCTTTTAGAGATGACCCATGAAAATGCCGGTTTAATCCTGGACGAGACCACCATCCAACGCAAACTGCAGCGGATGGCCTACGAGATATATGAACGCAATGCCGGGGAACAGGCAGTGATCCTGGCAGGCATCCTGGACAGGGGGCATATTGTGGCGACCCGTCTGGAGGCCCTCTTAAAGGAAATCGCCCCTTTTGACCTGCAGATTATCAACCTCGTACTGGACCGAAAGAACCCTTTAGAGGTGACGGCTTCCGAAGCGGTGGACTTTACCGGTCAAACGGTCATCGTCATTGACGATGTAGCCAATTCCGGGAGAACCATGCTTTACGCCATGAAACCGATTCTGGCCTATCTTCCCAAAAAGATCCAAACTGCCGTACTGGTGGACCGGACACACAAGTCTTTTCCCGTGGTGGTGAATTATATAGGCCATTCCCTCTCCACGACCCTGCAGGAGAACATCAACGTGGAAGTGGCAGATGGACGGATCAGGGGAGTGTACCTGAGTTGACAGCTCCCCTGATCCCGTTTTCAAGCTGTTTTCATTCTTTTTTTGTCGCATACTCCGGCAACGGAATAGGAGACTGGTCATGCGCTATTCCCTGATTTTCAACCGGCATTCACGGGGGGAGGGACCGCACGGGAAACAGAAAGTATCATCCTCTGCAATTTAGCATTCCCTTATCGCGTTTTAAGTTGGCGTTTAAAATTATTATCTTTGGTTATGAGCAGGTGAAGATTGGCAAGGTAATTGAAAAGACAGGCATTATTCACGTGATATTGCGCACGGGTGCCTATTCGTATATGCACGCCATTTTTGAAGGATAGCAGACTTAAGGTGCCTAATATTCCTATGAAAAGAACACTTTTACCCGCATCGTTGACAAAAAGAATGCTCTTCTTTTTTATGGCGCTTGTCACAGGAGGCCTTCTGTCCATTGGTAAAACCGCCCAAGCCCAGGTAACCGCCAGCTTCTCCGCAGATAATACAGCCGGTTGCGGACAACTCAGTGCTCAATTTACGGATGAATCCACCGGCAATCCCTCCAGCTGGCAATGGGATTTTGGCAACGGCAATACCTCCACGCTGCAGAATCCAAACGCGGCTTTTACCAAGCCGGGTGACTATACGGTGAAACTGACGGTCTCCAATGGTGTAAGCGTATCTACCGCTGAGCAGACCATTCACGTTTACGCCCCGCCCACAGTGAGCTTCTCGCTGGATCCGGCGACAGGATGCTACCCGCTGAGCGTGCAATTCACCGACAATTCCACGGGGGGCAGCGGCACCATTACCAGCCGTACCTGGGATTTCGGTGACGGCACCCCGTTCTCCGAAGACCAGAATCCGACGCATGTTTATGATTCTGCCGGAACCTTTGTCGTCAAGCTGTCAGTGACCAACAGCGCAGGGTGCACCAGCAGCTCCTCCAATCAGAAGGTGGTGACCAACCATGGTGTCACCGTGGACTTTACCGCTGATAAACCCTTTTCCTGCGCGGCGCCTCAGGCGGTGCAGCTTACCGCCACCACTTCCAGCAACCAGGCCATCCAGTATGCCTGGGATTTTGGGGATGGCGGTACCGCGTCGGGCAAGACCGCCACGCACACCTACAATCAAAAAGGCACCTATTCCGTCAGCCTTACGGCCTCCGTCGGCAATGGCGGTTGCCGGGATACGGTAGTCAAAAAGAATTACATCAACGTGGGGAACAACACATCGGATTTTACCGTGCCACAGGGATGCGCCAATGTCCCCCTAAGTTTTAAAAATACCAGTGTTCCGCTGCCCGCCTCCGCTGTCTGGACCTTTAGCGATGGCACCACCGTCAACGGCATAGACGCGAAACATCAATTCGGGGCCGCGGGAACCTATACGGTCACCCTGACCAATCATTACGGCGGGTGCAGCCAAACCATTACAAAATCCATCACCACCTATCCTTCCCCCAAGGCGGATTTCCAATCCGACAAGCAGATCTATTGCGGGAAGCCGGCCGCTGTCGTCTTTGAGAACCTTTCCCAGGGCGCCGATTCTTGGAAATGGCGTTTCGGGGACCTTGACAGCACCGCAGAACAGGCGCCCACGCACAACTACAAGGCGGCAGGGAATTATAATGTCACATTGTATGCCACCAATGCGAACGGCTGCGTGGATTCCGTCACCAAAGCGGCATATATTCATGTCGACGCGCCCGATATCCATTTTGGCGCGTCTCCCGGCTTTGGATGCGTCGGTTTAACGAGTGCCTTTACCATACCCGCGGCAAGCAAGGGGGAGATCACCTCCTACCAGTGGGACTTCGGTGACGGCGGCACCTCCACGGCGGCGGATCCAACGCATCAGTTCAATACGGCGGGCGCTTTTACGGTCGGGCTCCAGGTGGTGACTGACCAGGGATGTAACTTCACTTTTTCCAGAAAGGATTACATCCATACCGGTGCCAAACCGGTGGTCGATTTCAGCGCCATTCCCCTGGAGGCCTGCCTGGGAACGGCTGTCCAGTTTACCAACTTGTCAAAGCCCGAAGGAAGCATCTGGGTGTGGAATTTCCCTGATGACGGCAACACCGCGGATTCCATCGAAAATCCAAAACATCAGTTCAGCCATTTGGGACCACAGGATGTGATGCTCACCGTTTCCAACAACGGCTGCAAAAACAGCCTGACCAAGCCGGGTTACATTACCGTCAAACCGCCATCCGCGGGTTTTCATGCTTCAGTCCCCACTTGCACGGACCCCTATACCATTCACTTCACCGATCAATCCTCCAGCGGGGTGAACAGCTGGGTTTGGGATTTTGGGGACGGGTCTACTTCAACAGAACAAAACCCATCCCATACCTACACGACGACAGGCGCAAAAAAGGTCATCCTGCGCGTCTCCAATGGCGATTGCCAGGACACGGCTCTTCAGTGGGTCCGGATCGTGGATGAAAAGCCTGCCCTCACCGTCCCCGCCGGCGCCGTCTGCCATGGAACCAAAGTCACCTTATCGGCTGCCAACATAGCCTTCCCCGCATTTGTGTCTTCCCTGACATACTCCAGCGGGGATGGCAATACCTTCGTCACCAAACCGGTCAAAGACAGTGTGCCGCCGGCTGAATTCCGTTATGGGACCAACGGCACCTATACCCCTTCCCTGACCCTTAAAGACGTCAACGGGTGTTCCCATACGGTCACCGGGGATCCCGTTACCGTGCAGGGGCCCACCGCCGCTTTTAACACTTCTACCGGGGAGATCTGCCAGGGGAGCCAGGTAACTTTCACTGACCAAAGCAAGTTGGATCCCACCACGGCACCCCTCCGGCAATGGGTCTGGGACTTCGGTGACACCCACCTCGATACGACCACCACAGGCTCCGTCATCCATACTTATCTTGAAAACGGCACCTTTACCACCCAACTTAAGGTGACCGATGCCAACGGATGCACGGACAACGCTTCGCTCACCACCACCAGTGAAGTGAACGTACTGCCTTCAAAAGCTTCCTTTTCCAGCCCGGACACCATGATATGTCCCGGCGCCATTGTCCATTGGGACAATACCTCCGAGGGCGGAACGGGAGCCGGTTTTTTATGGAAATTCGGTGATGGGACCACTTCCACCCTTGCGGATCCACCCGCTAAAACCTATAGCCGGGACTCCACCTATACCGTATCGCTGATCATGACCACCCCGAAAGGTTGCATGGACAGCGTCACCAAAACAAATTATATTCTGGTCGGATCACCGCATGCCATCATGAATGATTCCCTGGATATTAAAATCTGTAGCATTTTAAAGGACACCGCCATCAGCCTGTCAAAAAACTACAGCAGCATTCTTTGGGATTTCGGCGATGGTGGTACCGCCATCAATGATACAGTCTATCATATTTACAATATACCAGGGACCTATACGCAGAAATTAAAAGTGAACGGGTTCAGTGCGGGCTGTATGGATTCAGTGAGCAGAAAAATCACCATCACGGGTCCTGTGGGCGACGCCCTTATAGACGATACCGCCGGATGCCAGCCGCATCAGGTGCATTTTTCCGCCCGCAACGTAACTACCGCCGTAAAATATCAGTGGGATTTCGGCAACGGTGCCTATTCACCTCCGGCTACCACAGACAAGGCTACCTATACTTATGACCACGCCGGGGTCTTTCATCCCAAACTGCTGCTTACCGATGCCAAAAAATGCACGGTCATTATTCCGATCAACGATACCCTGACGGTCGTAGTTGACAGCATAGGCCTGCAGGCAACGCATTCCTGGCCCGAGGTCTGCGATTCGGGTAAAATCCAATTCGGCGCCAGGGGGATGGTGTTTTCCGAAGCCCAGCTTGGGGAACCCGCCACCTACTTATGGGACTTTGGTGACCCCGCCACGGTCCAGGATGTCTCCGGCAAGCCAAAGCCGGTTTACCGCTATGCCAACCCGGGAACTTATTACCCTTCCCTGACCATCCATACGAAATTTGGTTGCGCCCAGACTATCCTGGACACGGTGACGGTACCCGACTCGGTCGCACTACAGGTGACGGCGACCGCCGACCCCACCGCGATCTGCCAGGGCAGCACCATACAGTTACAAGCCAACGGCAATATCGCTGAAAGCTACAACTGGTCGCCTGCTACCGGGCTCAGCGCTACAGACCAGGCCCATGTTACCGCTACGCCATCCGCCAGTACCACCTATATGGTCACCGCCTCCACCAAAAACAAATGCCAGACGGATACCGCCCGGGTAAATGTCGTGGTACACAGCATTCCGAAAGTGGATGCCGGACCGGACCAAACCGTCGCCACCGGATCTGTCGTCCAGTTGCAGGCCACCGGAAGCACCGACGTGGTGGGCTGGAAGTGGACGCCCACTGATTATTTGAGTTGCACCCACTGCGAGGCCCCGACCAGTACACCGCGCCAGCCCATCACCTACCAGGTGACGGGAACAAACGGATTCGGTTGCAGCGACTCCGCATCCGTGAAGATCAACCTGGTCTGTGATGAGGGTAAGGTATTTATTCCCAATACCTTTACCCCCAACGAGGACGGGACGAATGATCTTTTTTATCCCCGCGGACGCGGCGTGAAAACCATCTTGTATTTCAGGGTTTTTGACCGTTTCGGCCAATTGATCTATGAACGCACAAATTTCCAGCTCAATGACAAAAAAGGAGGCTGGGACGGCACCTTTAAAGGGCATCGCCTTGATCCTGCAGTGTTTGTGTATTCCACCGAGATGGTCTGCGACAACAACAAGATATTCAAACTCTCCGGGAATGTGACCCTGCTCCGTTAACCCTAACGATCAGGTGGGCTCAATCCTGCGCCAGGGGTCTTTTGAACCTCCCTGGCCGTAAAAATTCATTATTTACTTTCCTGATTCATTCTTTTTGTGGAATTTCGTATTTCAATTGACCCATATGCTCCTTCGCCTTTATGTAAAGAATTACGCGATCATCAATGAACTGGAAATCTTTTTTTCAGACAACCTTAACGTGATCACCGGTGAAACCGGCGCGGGAAAATCGATTCTGCTGGGCGCACTCTCACTGATACTGGGTCAAAGGGCCGACCTGGATATCCTGCCCGATACAAAGCATAAGGCCGTCATTGAAGGGATGTTCCGCCTCCCCGAAGGAGAAGAAGTGCGTCGTTTCTTTCAACAATATGAACTGGACCAGGAAACCGAAACGATTATCCGCAGGGAGATCAACCCTTCCGGCAAATCCAGGGCCTTCATCAATGATACGCCGGTCAACCTCCAGCAGTTAAGCCAGCTTAGCGTTCTACTGGTAGATCTTCATCAGCAATTTGACACGCTGCAATTGAACCGTGCGGATTTTCAACTGGAAGTACTGGACGCGTTGGCAGAAAATAAACCCCTTTTAAAACGCTACCGGGAAGTGTTCAGGGCGTACAGCAACCAGCAAAAAGCGCTGGACGTCCTGCGTGAACAAAACGAGCGCAATACCCGGGAATCCGATTATGATCAGTTCCTCTTCGACGAACTGGAAGAAGCCGCCCTAAAAGAAGATGAGCTGGAAATACTCGAAAAAGAACGTATGGCGCTCACCCATTCCGAGGAGTTAAAAAGCGGGTTATCGGCGGCCGTGGATTTGCTGGAAGAGCAGGAATCTGCCCTGGTGCCGACACTGCGCCGTTTAGAGGGTTTATTGAAGGACATCGCCGGATTCCACGGCGCCCTTCCCGAACTTTTGAAACGCATTCAATCCTCCGGCATTGAACTGCAGGACATCGCATCGGAATTAAGCCACTGCAATGACAACGCTTCCTTTGACGAGGAACGCATCAGTTTTATCTCCGAACGCCTTGACACCGGCTATAAATTGCTTAAGAAGCACGGCGTTCAAACGACCTCGGACTTGCTGGCGGTTCACGATACGCTACAAAAGAAATTGGATCAGGTGCAACACGCGGATGAAGCCCTGGCACTTCTGGAGAAACAAAGGGATGCTTCGCTGAAAGAGGTCAAGACCCTTGCCGCGCAATTAACCGCGGGAAGAAAGGGGCAATTGCCATCCTTCATCAAAAAGACAAATACGTTGCTGGCATCTGTCGGTATGCCCAACGCGCATATCGGCGTGGATATGAAACAGGGGGCTTTGCATCCCGGCGGACAGGATGAGGTCACCTTTTTATTCGACGCCAACAAAAGCGGAAACTTTCAACCGCTGCGCAAGGTGGCTTCGGGAGGGGAACTGAGCCGTTTGATGCTGTGCATTAAATCGCTCGTGGCGCGCTCCGTTTCCCTGCCGACACTCATCTTTGATGAGATCGACAGTGGTATTTCGGGAGAAGCCGCCCGCCAGGTGGCCGGCATCATGCAGGCGCTTGCACAGACCCACCAGGTCATCTGTATCACCCATCAGCCACAGATCGCAGGGAAAGCCAACACCCATTTCCAGGTATACAAAGAAGATAAAAAAGGGCACATTCACACCGGTATCCGCATCTTAACCCAGGAGGAGCGCATTCAAACCATCGCCCGCATGCTGAGTGGTGATAAGCCCGGCCAGGCCGCGTTGGCGAACGCCAGGGAACTTATGGAAAGCTAAGCGTTGGGTGCCGGCTCAAGCGCCCTTCTTTTAAAAAAAGAAGCAACTCCGTTTTACTTAAGCACTTCCAATATGGCATTTGCCATAAGGGCGTCGCCTGCCGTATCGGGATGCACGCCATCCTTTGTCCAGTATTTGGCGGGGGCTGATTTTATAGCCTTTTCGTAGATATGCTGGTAAGGAATAAATACGGCATCAAAGTTTGCCGCCAGTTCACGGGCGGCCTGCTGGTAACCTGTAAAGGTGGGGAACCAGCTGCTGTCCACTGCCTTCACTCCCACAATGGCATAAGGCTCACCAATGATCAGTTTTACATTGGGAAGCGCCTTTTTCGTTCTTTCCAGCAATTTTTGATACCCTTCCTTATAGTCTTGCAGGGTACCTTTATAGCTCCCGCCGTTCAGTGTATGCCAGTAATCGTTTACCCCCACTAAAATACTGAGCACCGTTGGTTTCAGTGCCAGGCAGTCTTCGTCCCAGCGGGCGGCGAGTTGGGGGACGACATTTCCACTGATGCCCCGGTTATATATCTGCAGATTTTTATCCGGATGTTTAAATAAGAGCTGAGAGGCGGCAACGAAGGGATAACCCGGTCCTAAGCCGCTGTTGTCATTAGCTCCTTTCCTGGATCTGTTCCTTCCCATATCGGTAATGGAATCACCCTGAAAAAGAATAACGTCGTTTTTTGAAAGGGATATCTTCTTCAGCTTTTTCTCTCCCACCGCTGCGGAAACGAGCTCCGGAAGACTTAATGCAAAGGCACTTCCCAGGGCGGCTGTCCTGATAAAATTTCTACGGTCTTGTGGCATAAGGCAATGAATATTAAGTGTTAAAAGATGATTTGCCGCCTCAAGATACAAGGAAATCAAGAAAATAAATGCTGCTTTTTCCACCACCGGCAACCTTGTACTAAGGCCGGGAGGTACAAATGACCTGGCCACCAGTTGCAAAAAAACAAAAAAGCTTTTGTTCTTTCTTAAAAAACATTGGCCTTTCACAGGCCTGTGCTTATCGTAAGGGCCGTTCATCAGTCTGTTCTGTAACCTTTACCTTTCCGACGATCGGGCACCCTTATTTTTTTGTGTTTTTCTATTTCATTGCCTTATCACTGTAGACATCGCCCCCTTTTTAACACCCTATTCACGCTTTAAAGACCGCTTGTGGATGCATTCGGTGGAATACTTTCACAAGAATTTACCGGTATAGCTTTCTTTTATTTTTTTGATCCCCTCAGGTTCCCCGGCATAAACCAGGTACCCGCCTTCGTCACCTCCCTCCGGTCCCAGTTCGATCAGGTGATCGGCGCAACGGACGACATCCAGGTTATGTTCAATCACGATAATGGTATGGCCTTGCGCGATGAGCGCGTCAAACGAAGTCAGCAGTTTACTGATATCATGCGCGTGCAAACCGGTTGTAGGCTCATCAAAGATAAACAGCACATGTCCCTGGGAACGGCCTTTGCCAAGAAAGGATGCCAGCTTTACCCGCTGCGCTTCACCGCCGCTTAACGTGTCGGAGGATTGTCCCAGCTTAATATAGCCCAGTCCCACGTCGCTCAAAGGCTGAATCTTACCGGCGATCTCGGGCTCCTTTTTAAAGAACTCCAGCGCTTCATCCACACTCATCTCCAATACGTCGTAAATGTTTTTCTCCCGGTATTTCACTTCCAGCACTTCCTCCTTGAAACGTTTGCCGCCGCAGATCTCACAAGTCAGGTGTACATCGGCCAGAAACTGCATTTCCACCAGGATCTCCCCTTCCCCCTTGCAGGTATCGCAACGTCCGCCATCCACATTGAAAGAATAATGCTTTGGCTGAAAGCCTCTCATTTTACTCAGGGGCTGCCTGGCAAAAAGACTGCGTATCTCATCATAGGCTTTGATATAGGTCACCGGGTTGGATCGCGAAGATTTGCCAATAGGGTTCTGGTCTATTAACTCTATCTGGGTGACCGCGTCGGTATCACCGGTCATCTTTTTATAAAACCCTGGCTTGCCGGCGGTTTCTCCCTTTAATTTCCTTAATGCGGGATAAAGTATCTGCTTGACGAGTGTTGTTTTTCCAGAGCCGCTGACGCCGCTCACCACCGTAAACACATTCAACGGAAAGGTAACATCGATATTTTTCAGATTATGGTGGCCACAGCCGGTGAGCATGATGGACTGGCTCCATCCCCGCACATGCTTGGGCGGCGCGATAAACATGCGACCACTCAGGTACTGGCCGGTAAGGCTGTCGGTACGCCCGAGGATTTCTTTGTATGTCCCGCTAAAGATGACCTCTCCGCCGAGGTGACTGGCCAGCGGCCCCATATCGATGATGTAATCCGCTTCCTTCATCATTTGTTCGTCATGCTCTACGATCACCACGGTATTGCCAAGGTCCCGCAGGTTTTTCAGCACCGCTATCAACTGATGGGTATCGCGCGCATGCAATCCAATGCTGGGTTCATCCAGGATATACAGGGAGTCGGTCAGGTTGCTTCCGAGCGAACGGGTCAATTGTATCCGCTGGCTTTCACCACCTGACAGGGTGTTTGCCACACGGTTCAGGGTAAGGTAACCAAGACCCACATGCAGCAAAGTCTCTAACCGCTGGTTGATCTCCAGTAAGATGCGCCTGGCCACTTTTTCATCATAGTCGCTGAGTTTTATTTGCTCAAACCAGGTTTTCAGGCGGTCCACCGGAAGCTCCACCAATTCAGCGATGCTTGTGCCTGCGACTTTCACATACAACGCCTCCTTGCGCAGACGGCTGCCACCGCAGGCGGGACAGACGGTGCGTCCACGGAAACGCGATTGCATGACACGGTATTGCACCTTGTAGAGGTTCTCCTCCACCATCTTGAAAAAATCATTGATGCCGTCAAAATACTCATTGCCCGTCCATAATAAATCGTATTGTCCGGGGGTGAGCTCGACTACCGGCTTGTGAATGGGGAAATCGAAATTCTTCGCGCCCCTGATCAGCGCCTTGTTCCATTCTTTCATCTTGTCACCACGCCAACAGGCGATGGCTCCTTCATATATGCTTAACCGTTTATCAGGAAATACCAGTTCAGGATCGATGCCAAGTACCTGTCCGAAGCCCTCACAGACCGGACAGGCGCCGATGGGATTGTTAAAAGAGAAAAGATGAGGAACGGGTTCTTCAAAGCGGATGCCGTCCAACTCGAAGCGTTTGGAAAAAGAATACAATTTATCACCCTTCACTTCAACGATGCAGTTCCCTTCACTTTCGTAAAACGCTGTTTGAATACTGTCTGCCAGACGGTGCATCTCCTCCTCGTCAAAATCTTTGGTGACAAGACGGTCGATCAATATAAAAGTATTTTCATCCGGTTTCCATTTTTTGCTTTCCAGCACCTCTTCTATGCGCGCGACCTCCCCCATTTCCGATCCATCGCGTGTATAGAGGCGGGAAAATCCTTTCTGCAGTAATATCTTCAGTTCTTCGATAGGTTTCCTTTTGCTTTGGCGTGGAAAGTCAATGAGTATTTGCAGCTTTTTGCCCGCAGAAAGCCCGCCGATAAAATCAACAACGTCTGCGATATCATGCTTTTTTACCTCTTTTCCCGAAATGGGGGAATAGGTTCTACCCAGCCGGGCGAACAACAGTCTCAGATAATCATAAGTTTCGGTCATGGAGCCTACAGTGGAACGGGGTGTACGCGTGATGACTTTCTGCTCAATGGCGATGGCGGGGCAGATCCCTTTAATGTAATCCACGTCGGGCTTGTCCATTCTCACGAGAAACTGTCTCGCATAAGCGCTCAGGCTTTCGGCGTACCGGCGCTGCCCTTCGGCGAAAAGGGTGTCCATAGTCAGGGATGATTTGCCTGAACCTGACACACCCGTTACCACTACTAGGCTGTTGCGGGGAATGGTGACATCAATGTTCTTTAAATTATGTACCCTTGCGCCCTTGATAAAGATGCCCTCCGTGGTAGAAAGGCTCCTGTCCGGCTTTATTTTTCGTTTTGTCTTGGTGGCTATACTCATTTTGTCAAAGGTAAAAAGGAAAGGCAACTCTGGCTTTAATTTTTACGATTTATTCAGTGGTTCCATTGCGGTCGGGGGTGTGGACCTGAATGTTGTCGGGTGAAGGTCACTCATCAGACGAAGACGTTTTATAAATGGATCATAAAGAGGCATCATTTGCTAAAATCTTTTCGGGCAAAGAAGCTGAACTTAAAACTACTGGTAAACAGGTACTTAGACTGTCGGAAAGCGGTAGATGCCCATTCCACGGGCCCGTACCCGGTGAAACGAATGCTAAAAACTTGCCTAAAAAAGTTTGTTTCTTTCACAGATACACTTATATTTGCATCTGTAATATTTAACATAAATTTAATACTTTATAAATACCACGCCCCCTATCGCATAAACTTTACTTTTTAGTTGCTAGAAGAAGATTCAACTAACCTGAAAGCTGACAAGTTTATGCAAATACCCTGTAAATTGAGCGACCAGGATCTCATTGTGTTATACAGCAATGGAGACGAAGAAGCGCTATCGGAACTGATCCACCGCCATAAGGAGAAATTGTACACTTCCATCGTGTTGTTGGTAAGAGATCAATATCTTGCGGAGGATATCTTCCAGGAAACCTTTATCAAAGTCATTGATACCATCCGGTCCGGGCGGTACACCGAAAAAGGAAAATTCCTGCCATGGGCCATCCGTATTGCCCATAATTTGTGTGTCGATCATTTTCGTCGCATCAAACGGACTCCCGTCATTCGCACCAGTGATGACAAGGATATCTTTAATGTGTTGCCGTTCGCCGATCCATGCGCGGAAGAGGTGATGATCACCCGCCAAAGCCATGAAAGGGTTCGTAAGATGCTCTATATGTTGCCGGCCGAGCAGCGGGAGGTGATCATCCTCCGCCATTATGCCGGATTGAGCTTTAAGGAAATAGCCGAGCAAACAGGTGTCAGCATCAATACCGCCCTGGGCAGGATGCGCTATGGGCTGATTAACCTGCGCAAAATGATGGTCGAAAAGCAGATTTGCTTATAAATATTTTTTCGCTTGCCTTTTAAGACGGATGGAAAGCAACGCTTTCTATCCGTTTCTTTTTATGCACGGAGCGGAAGGACCTTTTCTGATAACTTTCTGTGCGTAAATGCTCGTCCTTTCCTAATTTTGCGCTTCATTGTATTGTTGCCTGCTTCTATTTGGCTATTTCAAAACCTTAAAAGAAAACACAGCTTTTATATTATGTACCGGACACATACTTGTGGCGAACTCAGGATCGAAAATCAAGGATTAACCGTTACCCTGGCCGGATGGGTCCAGACTATCCGGAAATTTGGCAGCATCACTTTTGTTGATTTACGCGACCGTTATGGCATCACACAATTGCTTTTCGGGGAGAATTTGAATCCGCTGCTGGACGCCAGTCCGGTTGGGCGGGAATTTGTGCTGCAGGTGACCGGTGAAGTCAATGAGCGGAGCAATAAGAATCCCACCCTTCCGACGGGCGATGTGGAGATCGCCGTCGAGGCCTTTTCCGTGCTAAACGCGTCAAAAACGCCTCCCTTCACCATCCAGGATGATACCGATGGAGGCGATGATCTCCGCATGCGCTATCGTTACCTGGATTTACGCCGTCCCAGGATTCAGCAAAATATGGCACTCCGCTACCAGGTGAGCCGGGTGGCGAGGAACTACCTGGACAGCCACGGCTTCTTTGAAATCGAAACCCCCTTTCTGATCAAATCCACTCCCGAGGGCGCCAGAGATTTTGTCGTGCCTTCCCGGATGAACCCCGGACAGTTTTACGCCCTGCCGCAATCGCCACAGACCTTCAAACAATTACTGATGGTCAGCGGTTATGACCGTTACTACCAGGTGGTGAAATGTTTCCGGGATGAAGACCTCCGCGCCGACAGACAGCCTGAGTTCACGCAGATCGACTGTGAAATGAGTTTTGTGGAACAGGAGGACATTTTGCAAGTTTTCGAGGGAATGATCGGGCGGATCCTCAGGGAAATCAAGGGAATCAGTTTTGAGGCTCCCTTCCCGAGGATGCGCTGGGAGGAAGCGATGCGTGATTATGGCAATGATAAACCGGACATCCGTTTCGCAATGAAGCTCATAAACCTGGAAAAACAGGCCAAGAGGAAGGGCTTCAAGGTCTTTGATGATGCAGAACTGGTTACCGGCATCGTGGCAAAAGGTTGCGCCGGGTACAGCCGCAAACAACTGGACGAACTGACGGACTGGGTCAAACGCCCTCAGATAGGCATGATGGGATTGGCATACATAAAATGCCAGCCGGATGGCAGCTTCAAAAGCAGTTTCGATAAATTCTTCGGTGAACAAGACCTGAAAGACATCAAAGACGAATGCAAGGCCGAAACCGGTGACCTGGTGCTTATTCTGGCCGGTGCAGAAAGAAAAACCAGAAAAGCCATGAGTGAATTGCGCCTTGAAATGGGCGAACGGCTGGGATTGCGCAAGAAAGACCAGTACAGCGCTGTGTGGGTGGTTGATTTTCCATTGTTCGAGTTTTCCGAAGAGGACGGCAGATGGACGGCAAGCCACCATCCCTTTACCGCCCCCAAACAGGAACACATCGCGCTGATGGATGACGTTTCACGTTTTGGGGAGATCAGGGCCAACGCATATGATATGGTGCTGAATGGAAATGAGATCGGCGGGGGGTCCATGCGTATTTTTCAACGGGGCTTACAGGAGAAAATGTTCAAAGCCCTTGGCATGAGCCCGGAAGAATCCAGGCAGAAGTTCGGCTTTCTGCTGGGCGCCTTCGAATATGGCGCACCGCCCCACGGCGGGATCGCGTTCGGTTTTGACAGGCTTTGCGCCATCCTGGGGGGCAGTGAAAGCATCCGGGATTTCATCGCTTTCCCTAAAAACAATTCCGGGAGAGATGTCATGCTGGATGCGCCATCGGCGATTGACGAAAAGCAATTGGAAGAATTACACCTGAAAGTGGGGAATGACTAAAAATATAGCGGACATGGAGGAGCAAAAGAAAAAAAGGTACCTGGCTTACAGGATACTCGGAAACATTGATAATTTTATCGCGATATTATTTTTATTTGCACTGCTGGTGAATTTCGCCGCAACAGGCTTTAACATGTCGCTGTTATTGCCGGTATTCATTTCCTTCTCTATCCTGCTTTATACCAATCTGACCGCCGTCTTCGCCAGGTATGTGATGGTAAAGGGCAATTTCCTGCGGTTCAAGTTAAAAGAATGGATCAAGGTAAACGCTTATGTGACGATTATTTATGCATCTTTTGTCATCCTCATCATGACCTGGGGACTCCTGGAAAAGACCTCGCTTCAAAAAGTAAGCAGCACCATGGGGGTTCCTGAAAACCTGCTCCATAATGCGATCTTTATCCTGATGGCCTGTATGGTGTTGTTAATTGTTCATGTCGTGCTGACCTTTCAGTATCTCAAACAATTCAGAGACAGTTTTCGCGATCCCGAAGAGCCGCCGGCGCAATAAAGATTCCTTCGTATCTATAATTGGGTTGCATATAGAGATATAGAGGCAGTCGAAAAGATTCAAGAGAAGGAGAATCAACCTGATAAGGCCTGAGGTCAGTCGTCGTCAAAAGACCTATGAAGGAGCAACATCGTGCAGTAAAATTTGCACTGCTAAATATGCTCCTAACTCTTCCTCAAGACTAAAACGATAAGCTCACTCATACAGAATATTGCTCTTTTCCATTTCGTATT
>DASULB010000014.1:0-4258 GCA_036278455.1 Chitinophagaceae bacterium
GCCATGGGCACATCCATCACCTGGTTATAAGCCCCCACAACCAGCTCCGCTATACCTTGGTCTGTTTTGTAGTAATCCAAACCATGCGCGGTGGTGAGGTCCTCTTCCAAAAAATTCTTTTTACACGAACTGGCCAGCATCATCAACGAGATCGACATCATATAAAAAACTACCTTGCTAAAAGATTTCATAAAAAATATTTTTATAGTTACTTAAAACGTTACGTTCACTCCTCCGGTAATACCCATATTCCAATAGGAAGTATGGGTATCCATATTAATCCAGTTTATCGGAGAATAAATCATCCCTAAATCAGTTACCTGGAAATAAACTTTAAGGCTGTGCATCTTCCATTGGTGGATCAGTCCTGCGGGGAAATTATAAGCAAGTGATATATTCTTGATCTCAAGGAATGATCCGTCTAGATATCCCAGACTGTGATAATAGATGTCGCCAGTCCCTGTGCTGTAAATGGGTGCCTGCCAGTATGCATTTGTATTATCTTCATTATAGTAATCGATCTGACGTTGATTAAATCGTCCTTCTTCAGATTCTCCACCTGTATCATAGGTGTAACCCAGACGACCATACAGGAAAATAGAGAATTCAAACTGATGATAGGTGACATCATTCACCATTCCCACCGCCCACCTGGGACGCGTGTGGCCAATAACAATCCTATCATTATTGGCATCAATTTTACCATCGCCATTCTGATCGACCGGGCGCGCCATTCCCGGCCTGAAAGAGGAGCCGTTACCATTGAATTTGCTTATTAATGCAGAATCGGACGCTTTCCAAAGCCCATCACCCTGATAGCCGTAGATCACATTAATCGGCGCCCCTACAAACCAACCGTTGTTTATATCCGCTTTTTGGCCGGAAGTAAGCGCGACAATATGGTCTTTGTTAAAAGATGCATTTAGTGTGGTGGACCACTGAAGGTTTTTATTCCGGATATTGTCAGTATTGATCGAAATATCGAATCCCTTGTTGGCTGTTTTCCCTACATTGGCAACCGTGGTGATAAATCCGGTTACAGAGGGAACATTCTCGGACAGTAACAGGTCTTTTGTCTTTGCTGTATAGAAATCGATGCTGCCTGATATCCCGGACTTTAAGACCGCAAAATCAAGCCCGATATCATATTGCGTTGTTTTTTCCCATCCAAGGTCCAGGTTCGCCATGACGGTAGAGGGAACAGACCCCTGCGTTAAGGTGGATCCGAATGGATAGAGTAATGCGGAGACAGCCCCTTTGGTTGAATAAGGGTCAATCGCCGAATTTCCGGTTGTGCCGACACCTAATCGTAACTTTAGCCTGTCCATCCAGGAAAATTGCTGCATGAAGCGCTCCTGCGCTAACCTCCAGCCAACAGCTGCACTCGGGAAAAAGCTCCATTTGTGACCAGGAGCAAGTTGTGACGCCCCATCCCATCTTCCCGACACGGTTAACAGATATTTATTGTTAAACGCATAGTTCAAACGACCCAGATAGGATTTTAGTTGCTTTTGCGTCAAATCAGAGCTCCAGGTGAGAAGTTGTGGTACATTCCCGGGTGTTAAGGCGTTCCATTTTTGACTCGAGAACGGAATGTTGTCGGCAGACATTGCACTGCCTTCTGTATTGTAAGCTGTTTGCGTTTGAAGGAGGGTGAGGTTAATACTATGTTTACCAAATTCGTTTTCGTAGGATAATATATTATCAAGTGTATAAGAAAAGGTTTCGTTTTTTGTTAACGATGCATGGCTGGTCCCGCTTCTGATAACGGATTTACCGTCTATATATACGCCGTTTTGATACATGGAAAAATCAGGACCAAAATTTATTTTGTATTTGAGCCCTTTTAACCCACCGATGATAGCGCCGATATCTACTTGTCCGCTAAAGCTTCCCATTGCTCTGAGCGTCTTGTTCTGGTCTGTGGAGTACTTCCATTCATCCACAGCCGTCTTCACTGCCTGATCTCCGCCGGGATATATGATGCGATTGCCTGCACTGTCGAATGGGACAGCATAAGTAAAGATAGATCTGGCAGATTGATAGATACTGCCTTGAGAGGCGATAGCTGTGTTATCCCGTGTGGACTGACCAAAATTTTGAATGCTGTAGCTTATATTGGTGTTGGCTTTAAAGGTGAACCACTTCTTGGGAGTAAAGCTGATATTTGTATTGCTTGAATACCGGGTATATTTCTGCCCTTTGGAAGTACCTTTATTATCTATATAGCCGAATGACGCATATCCTTTGAATTTATCGGTTCCCCCACTCACACTTAAGGTGTGTTGAGAGACGATCCCTGTTTGTGTCACCATACAGGTCCAACAGGTTGTTTTTACCTTCGCCCCATCCCATTTGCCCGAAGCCCACCCCTTCATGATATTAGCCCAGGCAGAAGGATCACTGGACCCTAAGAAGATTTTATAGTCATTTGCCTCGCTTGGCTCATCTCCTCTTGGATATAAAGACGGGTTGGAGTAGTAATATGCCCATCGACGGAAAGTAATATACTGGGATGCGTTCATGAGTGGCGCGTCATCTTCTAGTTTTTGCGTGATAACTGATCCGGAATAGCTGAGGGTGGCATGGCCTGCCTTACCCTGTTTTGTGGTAATCAGGATCACGCCGTTAGCGCCACGGGAACCATAGATAGCGGTGGCGGAGGCGTCCTTTAAGACACTGATAGATCCGATATCATTGGGATTTAAGTAGCCGATCCCCCCGGTTGTCAGGGGAATTCCATCCACTACATAAAGGGGGGAATTAGAGGCCGTTAAAGACCTGACTCCCCGGATGTTAATGTCGCCGATCTCGCCGGGACGTTGATTGGTGGTAATGTCTACGCCCGCGACCCGCCCCTGCATTGCCTGCACAGCATTTGAAACAGGCCTGGCTTCGATTTCCTTTGCACTGATGCTGGAGATCGCACCCGTTACATCCTTTTTTTTCAATGTTCCATATCCAATAACCACCAGCTGATTCAATCCCGTCGTAGAGGACGCTAACGAAATATGAAAGGTGTTTTTTCCATCGACCAGAATTTTCTTGCCGGTATATCCAAGATACCTTACCACCAGCACGGCATCATCCGGCACCTCCAGGCTAAAGTTTCCGTTGGCATCGGAGACCGTCCCCATGGTATTTCCTTTTACCTGGATGGTTACACCAACAAGTGGCTTCCCGGTAGTGGAATCTGTTACAATACCTGTAATGTGGACAGAAGATAGCGTTGCAACTTGTGCAGTGCTTGTATGCGCACTTTTATGCCTTACAATGATCGTATTGTTTAGCACGTAATAAGTTACAGGCTGATCTTTAAAAACATCATCAAGAACATCCTCCAGGGGGGCATCTTTGACTTCTATATCTACTTTGTGTGTATGCTCAAGTTCTTCCTGCGTGCATAAAAAATGGTACCCCGTTTGCTCCTGAATATCTCTGAAAACTTTCACGAGCGGAATGTTATTCCGGGAAATGGTAACTGTCTGGGAATATCCTTTCGCGCTTATCTGTGTAAGAGCAATGAGCATGAAAAAAACGGTCAGTTTCATGACTAATACAAGTTGCTGAATGAAACCGGGTAAGCGTGTTTCCCGGGAAGAACTCCCCCCTTGGGGTAGAAATGCAAAATTCATACCTTTGTATGGTTTAGGTGAACAGATCAATTGTTGAAACATGCCTGCCAAAAGGCAGGCAAAATTGTAATGATTAGCCTGAATGTGCCGGGTTCTGATTGCCTTCAGAATCCGGTTTTTATTTCAGGGTATTCTTTTTACGGACTCATGGCATCATGATTTCTAAAGTGATTAATATTAAACCTTTCCTTTTTATAGCTTTCTCGATTTCAGCACAACAACGAATGATTTCAGATAAGCGAAGAGAAATCAATTTTTTATTTGGGTCCATGCTTATCTGCCTGCCGGCAAGCCCAATACCGGTTTCTTACTTTAACACCGTAATGGTCCTTCCCTCCACTTTAAAATGTACAGCCCCTGTCAGCTCCAACATCTTCAGAACTTCCGATATATTGACACTTCTTGAGATGGTCCCCATGAAATGAGCGCTGGTAGCATTTTCATATTTCACAGTTATATTGTACCATCGGGCTATCTGGCGCATGACAGATTGAATATCATTGCCTTCAAAATCAAACAGGCCGTTTTTCCACGCGATGGCCTCGCTTAAATTTATATCCTTTAATACCTTTATCGAATCCATACCCTGCATGATTGCCTGTTCACCAGGAGACAATTGCATG
>DASULB010000015.1:0-5671 GCA_036278455.1 Chitinophagaceae bacterium
ATTACTGGGCGTTGGTTTTCTCCGGCGTCTCCTGACTGTGCAATCCGCATTCTTTTTTTGAATCCTCCCACCACCATCTACCGGCCCGGGGATGTTCATCAGGTGCGATGGCACGGGTGCACGGCGCGCAACCGATGCTGATGAAGCCTTTATCGTGCAGTTTGTTATAGGGAACGGAGTAAGTTTTCAGATATTGCAGTATCTCCTCGTAGCTCCAATGGATGAGGGGGTTAAATTTATAAATCCCGAAGGCCTCATCCCATTCCCAGATCGGAATAGCCTTTCTGTTATCTGATTGTTCCGCGCGAAGTCCCGTCACCCAGACCCGCTGGCCTTCCAATGCCCTTTTCAGGGGCTTTACCTTACGGATGAAGCAGCAGGACTTACGGTTTTCCACCGATTCGTAAAAGGCGTTGATCCCTTTGGTGGTGACATACTGCTCTACATCGTGGAAATCGGGAAAATAAATTTTAAAATCCCTGCCATATTTGCCGTATCTGGCGCGTGTTAAATCCATCAGGTCATAGGTCTCCTGAAACAGGCGGCCCGTGTCCAGCGTGAAGATCTCAATGGGAATCTCTTGTGTGAAGATCGTGTCAGTAAGCACCATGTCTTCCTGACCGAAAGAAGAGGAAAAGGCGACCTGTCCGGGGAAAAGCTCAGCGACCCGTTTTAAGGCCTCCGGCAGGTCCAGGCTTTCCAGCTCCCCGTTTAAATCATCCTGCATGCTCATTTTTGTTTTTATTCTTTATGATTTTTTCCCATGCCCGGTCATGCAAATAATAGAGCGCTATCTTGGTGAAAATCTCCACGGATCCGATGCTCACGGCCATGTGAATCTGTCCGGTAACCAGCCAGGCGATCAAAATGGTGTCAATGGAGCCTACTATCCGCCAGGAAATGCCCTTTACCAGGCTCATAACATGACTGTTGCTACTGATGTTTCTGCGATTGGTTTTGGCAAATAATGTATCCAGCATACCGGTGAATGTTTGAAAATACAAGGCAAATATATGTAAAGTCTATAGAAACTATAGACTAAATGAATTCATACCACCTGTTTTTTTATCCACCAAAGCGTAAAATACTGATAATCAATGTCATATTTTTATAAAAAAAAATCAGTGAAGCCAGCTCACGGGGTCGTTACATTCTTTCCGGTACCCGGATACCCAGCAATTTCATCGAGTGACTGATGACGGCCGCTGTGGCCGTGCACAATGCCAGCCTGAGTGACCTTTTTTCCGGTGTCTCCGCCTTGCTCACCGAATGCTCCGCATAAAAAGCATTAAAGGTCTTTGCCAGGTTAAAAGCATAACCCGCAATGACGGAGGGATCCATGTCCGTGCAAGCGTCGTGAAGGACCGTGGCGAATTGTTCTATTTGTACAAAGACAGTTTTTTCCAGTGGCAGCAGCGGCTCACGGCAGGGGGTTGTTAAAAGATCTCCTTCCTGGTTATCTTTTCGTAAGATGGACCTGATCCTGGCGTATGTATATTGTACAAACGGGCCTGTGAAACCGTGAAAGTCGATGGATTCCTCAGGGTTGAATACCATCTTCTTCTTCGGGTTGACCCGCAGGAGATAAAATTTCATGGCGCCCATACCAAGGGTCTCATAGAGACCCTTCAGTTCCGCCTCGGAAAAATCTTTCACTTTGCCAAGTTCCCGGGTATGCCGCTCGGCGGTGACCATCATTTCATCCATCAGGTCGTCGGCGTCCACCACGGTGCCTTCGCGGCTTTTCATGCGTCCCCCGGGAAGTTCCACCATGCCATAGCTCAGATGGTCTATGCCATCGGCATAGGGTTTCCCCAGCTTCTTTAAGATGAGCTTCAGGACATTCATGTGATAGTTTTGTTCATCACCGATCACATAAATGCTGCTGTCGGCCCGGTAATCATCATATTTCAGCTGGGCGGTCCCGATATCCTGGGTCATATAAACGGAGGTGCCGTCCGCACGCAACAACAACTTCTCATCCAGCCCTTCGGCAGTCAGATCCACCCATACGGAACCATCGGGTTTTTTAAAGAAAACACCCTTTGCTAACCCCTCCTCCACAATATTTTTGCCCAGCAGGTAGGTCTGGCTTTCATAATAAAATTTGTCAAAGGAAACGCCCATCCGGCGATAGGTTTCATCAAAGCCGGCGTACACCCAGCCATTCATACTGGCCCAAAGTTCACGCACTTCCGGATCCCCTTTTTCCCATTTTAGCAGCAACTGTTGTGCCTCTACCAGGATAGGCGCTTCCTTTTCAGCATCCCCACGTGTCTTTCCTTCGGAGATAAGCGCGGCCACCTGCTCTTTATAAATGTCATTGAATTTTACGTAATAATCCCCCACCAGATGATCTCCCTTGACAGCGGTGCTTTCCGGGGTGGTATCCTTTCCGAAATGCAGCCAGGCAACCATGGATTTGCAGATATGGATGCCCCTGTCATTGACGAGGTTGGCTTTAATGACCTCGTAACCGTTTGCCTCCATAATCCTCGAAATCGAATATCCCAGAAAGTTATTGCGCAGGTGCCCCAGATGAAGCGGCTTATTGGTATTAGGCGAGGAATATTCCACCATTACCTTTTTGCCGTTAGCCGGCCTGACAGCCCATGCGGTGTCGGAACCAATTTGGCGTAAAAATTCCGTATAGGTGTCATCGGTGATGCTCAGGTTCAGAAACCCTTTTACCACGTTAAACTTTTCAAAAAGAGACGAAAAATGCTCCAGAAGCCAGTCGCCAACCGCTTTGCCGGTCTCTTCGGGTTTCTGGTGGCTGAATTTGGTCAGGGGGAACATTACCAAAGTATATTCACCCTCAAATTCCGGCTTGGTATCGTTCACCGACAGCTCCTCTGGTGCCAACTGCTTCCCATAGAGGGCTTTGATCGCCTGGGTTCCTGCCTGTCTGATATCCTGGATTAAACTCATGTGCCTTAAATTTGAGAACTGCAAAAATACGTTTCCGGGCGTAATAATCGGGCCCTTTGGCTTGATTTTGGTTGATTTTACGGTAAACTCAGAAATAAAATGTGCAGAAACTTGTTTCCGTTATTGTTATTTCCCCTGCTACTGGCCGCCTGTGGGCAACAAGGAACCGAAAGATCCTATAGCACCAATCCGGGTACCGACAGCAGCATTACCTTTGATGTGTCTTCTGATTCGGCATCAAAAGCCGTCTTTAACTTTCCCGATACGGTTGCCTTACGCATGGATTCCACCGGGAAGATCACCTGGATGGACAAAAAGGCCATTAAAATGACAGATCTGCAGCAACTGGTGCAGGATTCCCTGATAAGTGTCTTTTTGCATACCGGGAAATTACCTTCCCATCTGGATATGCAATACCTGGGTACCGTTACCATGGGGATCCGCGGTGCAGCCGATGACGAGATCCGGCAGGCACAGGTGGTGCTCAGAAACGTCATTGCCGCCAAAACGCTCAATAGGTCCTACGGAAGACTGGATGGAAAGGAACAGAAGAAATTCCAAAAACAATATCCGGCCATCTTTCAGCAATATTATTAGTGTCCTTCATGATGCCGTTCTAGAGCGCTGTGTAGTGTTGCCGAAGCCGAACTTGAGTGGCGACCAAAGGGTTAGAAAATATTAACCGTCCGTCATATTGCCAATGCAATGCTATGCGCAGCCGTTATTTTTATAAGTTATATTTTTTGTCAATAGTGCCCTGAATGATGTAACGCGTGGGTTATTTAATTTCGTTATGATTATTTAAACCATTTTTTAGCATTGGGTCTGCGATGTGGACATCCCGGCCAGCAACAGGGTCGTTTCTTACCTTCAAGAATTTCTTCTTGCAATCGTTCAATATGTTCTTTTCGTGTTTTTTCCTGCTTCACAATAGTTGTCCAGCAAATCCATTCGTTGCGGGCCAGGGGCGTCAGCTTATTCCATTTTTCTAATAGTGCCGGATGGGAAAGCAGAACTTTTTTTAAATCATCGGGCACATCATGTACTACGCCTTGTTCAATAGTCATATTTGTCATTTGTCAAGGTGTTTAAATTTATTAAACCGTGCTGTTTAAAATTACCTTCCGGTTCCGAGGCCTGAAATACCAGGATATGATGGTTAAAACTAACAGCAGCAGGCCCGGCAATATTTCGACAATCCCGTCGTGCGCACTGATATGGGAATAGATGGCGCCCATCATTAGAAAAGCGAATCCGGCATAAGCCCATTCTTTAACAACAGGAGATTTGGGAATCAACAAGACAATCACGCCAAGTAGTTTACAAATTCCCAAGAAAGGCAGCAAATAAACCGGAAAACCTAAATGCTCGATCATGTCGATGCCTCCCTGCCCGTTTTGTTTAAGTATTTGGCCTATTCCGGTGGCCACCATACCTAAAGAAAGCCATAAGGTAGCAATCCAATAAATGATTTTGTCTCTTTTCTTCATTATTTTTATTTTTATTTGCCTAGGAATTCCTGTAACTTGTTGTGTGCCCTATTGATACCCTGTGCAAAAGGCATTTGCATGAGTTGGTTTCTGAATGCAGTAGATTTAAACAGGATGTGCATGGTAAGTTTACTGGTGTCGTCCGTCAGTTTTTCAAACTCCAGGTATTCAAGCTGAACAGGAAACGGGGTGTTTTCCATTTCAAATGTTCGCGTGATTTTTTGGTTTGGAACAAATCCGTGTATGGTTCCGTTTGCCCGAAACACGACGTCTCCGTTGAGGGACGTTTCAAACGCATAGGAACCATGTTTTTTGTTCTCCATTTTCACCACTTTCGTACCCATCCATTGTTCAAAAAGTTTGGGCTCTTCATAGGCTTTAAAGAGTAATTCCAAGAGCAAATCAAATTCCCTTGCAATAACGATTTCGTGTTTGCCCTCCTCGGCATTGACTTTTGTTTTTTGGTCCATTTTCCTATGTGCCTTTATGTTTTTTCATTACAGCTTCCAACTGGTTAAACCTGTCCTCCCACATTTGACGGAACGGCTCAATAAAGTCTGCCACCTCTTTCATTTTTTTTGCGTTAAGGTGGTAATGAATCTCTCTGCCACTTTGTTCTTGTTTAAGCAACTCGCACTCCGTAAGGATTTGCAAGTGCTTTGAAACGGTAGGTCTTGCCGTATCAAAGTTTGCGGCTATGGCTCCTGCGGTCATAGATTGGGAAGCAACCAACAGAAGTATCGCTCTTCTTGTAGGGTCTGCCAGGGCCTGAAATACATCTCGTCTAAGATTCATTGCGAAGTTATTTGGCTACAAATATAAGCGTAGTTATTTAACTACTGAAATTTTTTTTCATTTTTTTAATTAGCGGGTAACTGTCAACGGTGTAGCAAGGGAATGGGGTTGCATTGTCGTGTTTTTTTTAGCCCTGCCTGTAATTCTTTATATGCAAGAATCTTAAGTTGCATTTTATCGGATGCTGTTGCTGATATTTGATATCAATAGGTGAGTGAGGTCGATGACAATACTATAACCTGCGTCGATTAATGCAATCATTGCGGATTTGTTCAATATGTAGTAGTCCACATGGTGGCAAACTGCATAATAATCTGATCGACTATTTATCAGTCGATAGTGTGGTGGAATATGCCATCGATTGCGTAAACGTATTGTTTTAAATTCCATCGATTATAAGGCTTCCGTGGTGTTTTATGTCAAGACAGGATGCCTGATGATCAAATGGGAAATCC
>DASULB010000016.1:0-11051 GCA_036278455.1 Chitinophagaceae bacterium
ATAATATGTGAATCACCTGTGCACGCTCAGGTGGTTTATGTGCATATCTCCTATATTCCTCCACCGGGAACCCTTTCAACAGATACCCTGTACTATTCCTACAGCAGAAAACTAAAATGGTCAGATTTTAAAGGAACGCCCAGGCAGGCCAGTAATTCTGCTGCCCTTTCGTTTACAGGCTTTAGTTATGATGCTACCACCATCAAGAAAAGGGATACCGTTATTGTGAATCTCTCGATGCAGGTTTACTTCGACCGTGAGGGCTCCTGGGTTCGCCGGGGAGGACAAAACAGTTATGCGCTTTCTCATGAACAGCTACACTTCGACATCGCGAAACTGGCAGCCCTTGCATTCAGGGACTCGCTTTTAAGCACGAACTTCTCTTTCGAATACTATCCGATCGAGATCCATATGCTTTACTGGGATTGCTGGAGAAACATGAACGTGATGCAGGATGCATTCGATACGCAAACCCGCCACGGAATGGATCACGGGGCGGAAGCAGCCTGGGAAAAGAAAATCAACCGGGCATTGCTTTCAGGCTTAGATCAACACTGACCGCATGATGAATGACAGCGCCTGCTGAAATAAAGTCCACGCCGGCTTTGGCGTATCCTTCAATGGTCTGCAACGTAATCCCGCCGGATGCCTCTGTTTCGGTCCGGCCGGCAATCAGATCCACTGCCCTGGCGGCCAGCTCTGTGGAAAAATTATCCAGCATGATGCGCCGTACATCACCTGCTGCCAGTACCTGCCGGACATCCTCCAGTGAACGGACCTCTATTTCTACCGGCAAGTCAAGCTTATGCAAACGCTGGTAGGCATGGACACGCTGAATCGCGTTTGGTATTCCACCACAAAAATCAATATGGTTGTCTTTGAGCATGATCATATCATAAAGTCCCATACGATGATTCACGCCACCGCCCAGCCGCACAGCTTCCTTTTCAAGCGCACGAAAATTAGGCGTCGTTTTCCGGGTATCCAGCAAACGGGTATGATAACCTTTAAGCTTTTCCACATAACGGTTCGTCAGGGTAGCGATGCCGCTCATACGCTGCATACAATTCAGGGCAAGCCGTTCTCCTGTCAACAACGTATGAACATGTCCGGAGATGCGGAAAGCTTCCTCTCCTTTCTTCATCACATCGCCATCTTTTTTAAAGGGGTCAAAACGAATCCCCGGTTCCAAATAAGAAAAAATGGCCTTCGCCACTTCCGTTCCCGCCAGTATCCCGTCTTCCTTTATTTTTAATACCGCGCGACCTGTAGCTTCGGCGGGAATACAAGCCAGCGTCGTGTGATCACCGGAGCCAACATCTTCACGCAACGCGCTGGCGATAAACGCCTGCAAAACTTCTTTTGATAACATCATCCTTTCTGTCTCATAAAATTTAAAACGGCCTTCTTTGAAACATGAACCACAAAAAAAACTTTCAGTACCATGACACAAGATGCTTTGCCAAAGAAAGTTTTTTCTGATAAAGCTTTTACTTGTCAATATCCGGACAGTCTTCTTATCCTGCTTGCGAACACCAATTCTTCTTCAGCATGTGCCACCAACTGTCCCCAAGCGGTAACTTTTTTTAGACGCTTGCTTCAGGCGCCCAACCCTGTACAGCCTTCCGTCACTAATATGGCTTCTCCGCCAACCACTACCTGATAACAGTCACCCGGTAGACAGGTCTCTTTATTTAAACGGCAAATTAAAGGAATTTATGATCATGGAAAAAAAGGCGTGGCAATAAACAGTTCTCTACCCTTATCACCGCCCTGAACAGCGAGTAACAGCGTACCTAAAAAATTTTCCCAGGCTTTAACTATTTATTACGCAAAGGCGACATGGCCGGATTGCCTAAATGTAAACGCAAACGTGTTTCCACCATACCGGTAAACTGCCGTGCCACGATCTTCCTGTTCATTTGCCTGCGCGCGATGGGGCGCCTGCTTTCGGCAAGCCTTGCATGAGCGGATCTTACCCAATTACCGGTCTGCACATAAGACAACGCTTCGAGCAGACAGGAATCACGCCTATCACCCCAGTTCAAATCAACAAAGTCACTGTTCCATTTATCAGGAGTCAATCCTTTGAAGTAACCCCCTACTCCACTTTGGTTTTTGGTCTCAAAGTTAATGGCGTAAAGATCAGCCATGTGTTTTTCCGCGTGGGTGGTATCATCCACCACGGAAATGGATTGTGGAATAAATCCAACAGGTTTGCCAAAGGTTGTACTGCCGATCAGCTTTACATCCATGACAGGTTTCAGGTTATTGATCGTTAACTCACTGGCTGAAACCGTGCCGTCACTGACAATGAAAAAAACGTGATCCAGCGCCAGGTTACCCTGTTTCTGAAAGGGTACAGAAAGACCAATACTATTGGAAGTATAATAACTTTCCATCGGCTTGTTAAACGCGTAAGTATACATGGTCTTCCCGGTCTCACCGGAAGGGGCGATCAGGTTATCAAGGTACTCGGCCGTATTGACCGCACCGCCACCGTTATACCTCAGATCCACGATCAGGTCTTTGATGCCAGCCGACTGAAATTTATCAAATACCTGATCGATCTGTGCCTTCGCCGGTGTGGCAACCTGGTTGTCGTTCTTATCATAATTATAAACGCTCACAAAAGAATTAAAGACCACATAACCTACCTTGGCGCCATTAACGGTATACACCGAATCCGCCAGCACCGGGTTAAAGTTGTATTGTGCATTGGCAAGGGCGATCACGGTATCGGATCCATCGGGTCTCCTGAATTTGAAAGTCGCCTGATCCGCGGTAAAGACCGCATTGATGACGTTGTTCGCATCCGCCCCCGACCCATCACCATAGCCCGGACCGTCATACATGACATGCGAATCTCCATTGACCCCTATGATCTGCCAGCCGCGTTGTACGCCGGCCTCGCCGGCGGGACCATCCCTGTAAGTCCAGACCACGTACAGGTAAGTACTGTCGTTATTGAGGTTACCCGCCCAGCGTATATCCAAACCTTTGTCTCCCAACTGGCCCTGCTCAATTTCTCCTGATACGGCTCCGGTCCTGTCCAGAAAACTGTAACGGTCCACGGGTTTTACACTGTTTTCGGATGTATACCGTTTCATCGTTTCCAGCAAGGAATCGGCGTTGGCATACTGGTCGCTGAAAGGATTGATGGAAGGCACCTGACTATACCAGTAGTATTGTGGTATATTCTGGGAATCGGACTCCATATAATACCAGGTATAGAATTTCAGGGAGTCTTCATCCGAACTCCGCGCAACCGTGCCTGAATCCCCGCCCCGGTTTACCGGTTTCGGCACATGATGTTCCTTCTTACAGGCACTCGTCATCAGTAACCCTGATAGAAAAAGGAACCACATCAGGTTCCCGCTAAACATATTGCTTTTCATGGTTTCCGTCTTAAATAAAAAATACCTTCCAATATACGAACTTTTATTAATCAAAGACCATATTTTGCCGATATTTCAAGCATCCGGTCTATCGGTTTTCGTGCCCTGGCAATCAGCTCGGGATCCATGTGAATCTCGGGCTGTTCATACGCCAAGCACAGATACAATTTCTCCAGGGTGTTAAGCTTCATGTGCGGACAATCATTGCAGGCGCAGCTGTTGTCGGGCGGTGCGGGAATAAAAGTCTTTCCGGGTGAATCCTTTTCCATCTGGTGCAGGATGCCGGTTTCTGTCGCCACAATATATTCTTTTGCGTCATCATTCACCGTAAACTTCAAAAGGGCGGTGGTGGAACCTATAAAATCAGCCATTTCCAATACCACTGATTCACATTCCGGATGGGCAATCACTTTTGCCCGGGGATGCCGCACTTTCAAGCGGGTGATCTTATCGGCAGAAAAAATCTCATGTACCTGGCAGGAGCCGTTCCAAAGAACCATATCCCTGCCTGTTTTCCGGATCAGATAAGCACCCAGGTTTTTATCCGGCGCAAAAATAATGGGTTGCGAAGGCGGCAGGCTTTCAATGATCTTCTGCGCATTGGAAGAAGTACAGATAATATCGCTCAGGGCCTTGACTTCCGCTGTGCAGTTGATATAGGAGATCACGATATGATCAGGATACTTTTCCCTGAAAGCCCTGAACAACCCGGCGGGCGCGCTGTCGGCCAGGGAACATCCCGCCCGGAGATCAGGCAGCAAAACTTTCTTGTCAGGGCAAAGGATCTTGGCGGTTTCAGCCATAAAATGCACACCCGCAAAAACGATGATATCCGCACTGGTCCCGGCGGCTTGTTGGGAAAGGCCCAAACTGTCGCCGATGTAATCGGCAACGTCCTGAATATCAGGCTCCTGATAGTAATGCGCAAGAATGACGGCGTTTTTCTCATGTTTCAGACGATCTATTTCAGCAAACAGATCCAATGTCGGATCCACCTGGAGGTCCAAATATCCGTTTTTCCCCAATTCTTTTTTTGCCTCAACGAGCGTGGTCATTATAATAATATATTAATATACTTATATAAAAACACTATTACCATTAGCACTGTGGATTTGTTAAAATCTTTTTCGGTAATTATTTGCAAAAGTAACAGTTAATACTCAGAACCGCTTAATTAACAAGATATCCACAGCTTTGTTGATCGTAAACAGGGGATTTAACGTTACTTATCAAGGTAATGTGGATAAACGGTACGTGGATAAAATGAAGTAAACGGGAATGTGCGTAAAGCTGGTTACGCCGTGAAAAACAAAGGGACAAGTTCCTGGTTTTTGTAAAAACAGGGAGGACCTATAAAGATTTGACCACTTTTTACCCTTAACCTTTTAGCTTTATGCATGATTTCCACAAAATAATGTGGAAAACTAAAAACGGGAAATACCGTATTTACAGCCTTTAGAAATATAGATACTTTTTGGAATGTGAATATGTTTTTTGGCGGACGGACGGGCGGCGCAAAATCGATGAATTCCCCCTTAAATTTCTACCAGTTGCAGTTAACCGTATTTTATTCTATTTTTGCGTTCCTTAAAATGGGGTATATATAATATTGTATGTCAGTAATACAGACGATTCGGGAGAAATACGCTACACTGATGGTTGTAGTGGTGTGCATCAGCCTTGTGGCTTTTTTGCTCATGGACGCCCTGGTGGGGCCAAAATCTTTCTTTCATCAGAGCACTGATGTAGGGGTAGTCAATGGCAAATCTTTGGATTACAGGGACTTTACCAATGAGGTCCAGAATGCTGAGAACTTATACCGGGCTTCCAATCCCGGTCAGACCATCACCGACGATACCCGTCATACGCTCCGGGAACAGGTCTGGAACAAATTTTTGCAGGATCAGCTTCTGGGTGCCGAATACGATAAACTGGGTATCGGGTTTTCCAGTGATGAGCTGCGTGACCTGACCCTTACCACGGACGCAGACCCGCAGATAAAGGCGATTCCCGCGTTCCAGGATCCCAAGACCGGCCAGTTTGAACCCAGCCGGGTGGCCGCTTTTCTGCAAAGTTTAAAAAATGCCCCCCAGGATAACCAGCAGGCACAGCAGCAGCGGGCTCAGTGGATGCAGTTGCAGGAGTATCTGCAGAACGCCAGTCTGGCCCGTAAGTTTTCCTCCCTGATCACCCAGGCCATTTATGTTCCTTCCTGGCTGGCCAAAGAAAAGGAAGCGGAACAAAATACCTATGCCACGATCTCTTATGTATCCATGCCCTATACTTCGATTCCTGATTCCACGGTACAGCTTACCACCGGCGAGTTACAGAGTTACCTGGATGCGCACCAGGCGCTTTTCCAGCAGCAGGCCTCCAGGAGCATCGAATATGTATCCTTCGAGGCGATCCCCACCGCCCAGGATACGGTGGCCATCATGAAACAGATCAATTCATTGAAGGCCCAGATGGATACACTGCCCGTCAGTGATGTACCGGCGTTTATCACGAGGAACTCCGAAACAAAATTTTATGACGGGTTTATCCCCGGCAGCATGATCCAGTCCTCCGCGAAGGACTCCCTGTTGACTATGCCGGTCGGAGGACTTATAGGACCTTATTTTGATAAGGGCATGATCAGCTATGCCAGGATGCTCGCCAAGAAGACCATCCCCGATACGGTGGATATCCAGCAATTGCTGATCAGCACCCAGGTGGTACCTGACAGCACCGCTAAAAGGCGGATCGACAGCATAGAAAACGCCGTCAAAGGCGGATCCAGTTTTGCAGCGATGGTGGCACAGTTTTCCGACGGACCCAAGGAAAAGGATGGAGCGCTGAAACTGACACCGGGGAACCCGAATATTCCGGCGGAACTCAATGATTTCGCGTTTGATCACAAAACAGGGGAATTCGGTGTCGTAAAAAGCCAGTATGGTTATTTCCTCGTCAAAATTATCGACCAGAAGAACTTTGAACCGGCCTATAAGATCGCTTATCTGACCAGGCACCTGGACCCCAGTCAGGAAACTGACAACGCCACCTTCACCGCTGCCAGCCAGTTTGCGGGAACGAACCGTACAAGGGCGGCCTTTGAAAAGGCCAGCCAGGGACAGAAGGACGTCCACATGCAAGTGGCCGATGATATCAAGCCTACCGATTACCAGATCCAGGGCATCGGTCCTGCCAGGGAATTGATCCAGTGGGCATTTAAGTCCAAGGTCGGCGATTTGTCCGAAGTGTTTTCCCTGGGCGATAAGTATGTTATTGGTGTGGTGACCGGTATCAAGGAAAAAGGTACTGCGCCCCTCAAGGACGTAAAACCGCAGATAGAGGCGCTGGTGCGCAGGCAAAAGAAGGGCGCTTTGCTGGCGGCCAAAATGAAGGGCGGTACCCTTGGAGAAATAGCGAAAAACACCCGGGATTCGGTTTCCCAGGCGCAACACCTTGGATTCGCGACACCCTTTATCCCCGATGCCGGCTTTGAGCCCAAAGTAGTGGGTGCGGCTTTCAACCCGCAACTGAAAGGCGGAAAGCTGTCTTCAGCGATCTACGGTAACAACGGTGTATATGTTTTGAAGGTGGATTCCCTTCACAATGAAATGCCGGATTCCCTCCACCTGACCCAACAGGTACAGCAACAGGAAATGGTGCTCCGCCAGCAGGTAGGACAACAAATCATGGACATGCTGAAAAAGGATGCCGACATCGAAGATCACCGGCTGAAGTTCTTTTAAAAGACTTTACGAACAGTGTATTATAAAAAACCGCCTGATAACATCAGGCGGTTTTTTGTGGGTGATCAAACCATTAGCGGGGGATGTTGTAATTTTGAATGAAGTGAATCACCATAAATAGAAACGATCATGGAAGAAATTGTCAACAAAGTGGCAGCCAGTGGATTGATCACGCTGGATCCGGCTGGTTTTTTGCCGGAAGCAGAGATCGTGGTTTTTGATTTAAAGCCGTTTCTTTTCCGTGAACTGATCCTCAAAGAAAAGGATTTCCGGGAAGCACTGAAGTCACATGATTGGAGCCACTATAAAAACAAGTTGGTGGCCCTGGGCTGCAGCACGGATGCCATCATTCCCCTGTGGGCTTATATGCTGGTAACCGCTTACCTGGAACCCTTTGCCGCGGAGATCGTTTTTGGAAGCCCCCAGGAGCTGACCCAGGAGCTGACGCTCGCGAAGATTGGTGATTTAGACATCGGAGAATTCAGGGACCAGCGGGTGGTGATCAAGGGATGCGGGGATAAACAGGTGCCCCCGGGCGCTTATGTTGCGCTCATGAAAAGACTGCGGCCTGTCGTTAAAAGCGTGATGTTCGGAGAACCCTGCAGCACGGTACCGGTGTATAAACAGAAGAAATAAGACGGCGTTTAAATGCCGGCCGCTTCCCGGGCGGATCTTTTAGCGGGCGCCCATACTGCTTTGTTTAAAGAAATGGCGAAAGGATCCCCGCCTCGTTAAAAACGGCCACGGTTCCCTTTCCTTTTCCTGCATTGCTCACTGAGGTTTGTTTATAACGATAGCGTTTATCCGCACTATCCGGTAAAGGGGCGGGCGGCGGTGGTGGAACGGAGTCATTTTCATCCTGCAGGTCATGTTCATTTTTCAGATCGCTTGCACTTTTTAGTCCTTCCGACGTCATTTTATAATCCTCATTATAATCCCAGTGGCGATTCCAATAATGGTCTGACCCCCAGTCATCATCATCGTCCCAGTCCCATCTGCCGGACCAGCCGCGGAAATTTCTCAGGGATCGCAGGTTATCGTCGATGCGGATATATTTTCCTTCGGGGACAAAAACCTGTATCAGGACATGCTGGTTCCTGAAAGGCGTTCCGAGTGCCATGGAAAAACCTTCAGGAATGTAAAGCATTGAATCTTGCTGCGTAAGATTCAGGTTGATCTCGGAGGTGAATGATTTGGCCTCCCGGATGGAATGCCCGTTTGATCCCCGTACCAGGACCACATGGAAGCTGTCATCCTTGCTTTTTGAAATATCCAGGTTAATGGTTTTCAGGACAAGGGTGTCGTCGCCCAATTGGATGATGTGGTTTAACAGGTTGAAGCCGCCGATGCTGATGTTAGAGGGTGTCCGGCTGAGGATCAGTTTATTGCCGGTGGGTTGTTCCATTGCAAACGGGGTGGATTTTCTGAAGTTCATCCGGAAGTCCCGGCCAATGGACAGACACAGCCAGATTCCGCAGATCAGTCCGATCACCCATAGAATAAAAAGGCTTACGCCCACGTATTTGTTCTTGGGTCTGAAACCGGTGATCAATTTAATAAACAACCAGATGATGGCCACCACCGGGATTCCCAGGGTTAACAGCACGGCAGGCCACGCTAAAATATGTTGCAGGGACGAGTTTAATATGAGTCCCTTGTAAGGCAAAGCCAGGGAGGAGAATGTGGCGGCCCCGATGAAACCACCGGCCATACCGATGAGCGCGATCAAAAGGCCTATGATGATGACGGCTAAAATAAAATAAGCCATGATCTTTGAAAGAAGGATGATGACATCCCCCAAACCGGTACGCCGGCGGGTCGGCCCAGGGGGGTAATAGGGGGCTACAGTCCTGGACTGGGTAACCGGAGGAACCTCACCCGGGGCGGCATCCGTTGAAACCGGGGTTACAGCGCCAGGTCCATCATTTTTTTTTTCGTCTTGCGGGCCCTGTGGACCTTTCATGGCATTGGTGATGCTTTGCAGGTCCACTTTCTCTCCGCGCATTTCCAGTTTTTCGGTGACGGTATTCGCCCTGGGTACCGATATCCAAAGGATAATGTAGAGCACGATCAAGGTCGGAAGTGTCCCGACGGAAAGCGGGAAAAAGAATTGCGGCAACCAGAGCCAGTGATGGAAAATACTGGTAAAGATGATCCCGAGCAGTGGCAACACAAAGATAATCCGGGGAACAACCGGGTCAATGTTCGCGTAAGCGGCGATGCCGGAACAAACCCCGCCCACGACTTTATTGTCGGGATTCCGGTACAGTCTTTTACGGACGGGGTTTTGCAATGTGCGGCTGGAGGGGAGCACCAGCCACAATATGATGTAAACGATGAGGCCGGCCCCCCATGCCCAGATCAACAGAAAGGTGATGATACGGACAATTACGGGGTCTATGCCATAATAAGTGGCGATGCCGGAGCAGACGCCGCCCAGTATCTTATCATTTTCATCACGCATTAACCTTTTGGGGACAGGGACCGATGGCGGAACGGTGCCTGCTGTAGACCGGCCGTTGTTTTTTTCCTGTGGTTCCGTGGCGGTCTCTTCTTCCAGCTGATCAGGTCGTCCCATGACATTGACCATGGAATTGATATCTTCATCCGTAATGCAATGAGCGCCTTTTTTTAATTTATCCTGGAACACCTCCGCGATGCGGTCCTCGATGTCGCTGACGATTTCCTCTCCGCCCTCTTCCCTGCTGAAATGCAACTTCAGGCTGTCCAGATAGGATTTCAGCAATTCGTACGCGGAATCCTCTATGGGTATCAGACGGCTCGACAGGTTTATGTTAATGATCTTTTTCATCTTTGGTGAAAGATTTAGCGATTACAGTTATGGATTTTGGATTGGTTGTGTTAATTGGTTGACCGCGTCTGCCAGCTCGTTCCATGTCTCTTCCAGTTGTTTGTAGAATGTTTCCCCTTTTTCCGTCATAGAGAAGTATTTACGGGGCGGCCCGGAATTACTTTCCACCCAGCGGTAAGAGAGCAGGTTGGCATTTTTCAGCCGGGTCAGCAGCGGGTACAGGGTGCCTTCAAAGATATCCAGCTTTGCTTCTTTCATCTTTTCAATGATATCCGAAGGATAGGCTTCCGCCTGCCGGATAATGGAAAGAATGCAAAACTCCAACACCCCCTTTCTCATTTGCGATTGCGTGTTATCTATGTTCATCTCGTGCCTGATTTTAAACCTTTAGCCATACAAAGGTATGTATAAAGTTAGTACTATGCAACACATAATACTATATTTTACAAAAATTACATTTTTTATATTAGTCATTGAACTGCCTGTAACCCGTGCCCATAGCTGCTTTACAGGGACCGAACCGTGTAAAACGAAGCCTTGAAAATGTGATGAACGGCATTAATTGACGGTTGAATGGCTGGCGCGTGGGGTCGTTTGCAGATGATAATTTTTGAAATGTGGGTAAAACGCCTGGCGTGGCACCGGAACCGCGTTGTTTTGTTTTTTTATCGTCCGAACGGTTAAATTTGTGGCTTGATTGTGATGTTAAACCTGAAAGTACCATGAAAAAATTATTCTTTCTTTGTTTGCCGCTGTGTTCTTTGACCGCACTCCACGCCCAAACCAAGAACTTTATTGATCAGCCCTATATTGAGGTGAGCGGCCATGCAGATAGTCTGGTCACACCGGATGAAATATACATCAGCATCCAAATTTCCGAAAAAGACACCAAAAATAAAGTGTCAGTAGATGACCTGGAAAACCAGATGGTCAGCGCGCTAAAAAGTCTTGGCATTGATGTGGAAAAGAATCTCGTGGTGAATGATCTTACCAGTAATTTTAAGACCTATCTGCTGAAGTCAAAAGATGTGTTAAAGTCAAAGAAATACGTTTTAAAGGTGAAAAGTGCAGAAATGGCCGGAAAGGTATTTATAAAGCTCGAAGATC
>DASULB010000017.1:0-26925 GCA_036278455.1 Chitinophagaceae bacterium
CATGAAAGTGCATCTGTTCCACCCGGTTACCATAATCCTTTGTCCATACCCCCCCAAGGCTCCCGTCCTTCTCTATTTTTGCGGCAAAGTGCGAATCAAAGAAAGGCATTTGAATAAAAACAGAATCTTCACTGAACAGGATACTGTCGACCCGCATGCGGTCTTTGGAGTTGAAAACATAGATCACCTTTTTTCCTGCGCTGTCAGTAACCTCAAAATTGAAAACGACCGGATGCCCATCAGCCCTTTGCAGGGTAGCCCTCCAGACCCCATCGGCTAAAGTGGCCCGATCACCGGTGCATCGTACTAGCAAAAGCACCATGGCCAATAATGCGATGCCCCAGGTCATCTTACAAAAAAATTGTTTTGCGTGTGTCATGATTTATCTCTTTTAATTTACATCGAACCATAACCGGGTCGTCAGCAGGTCAGGTCCCTGGTTTTTAATAGCCTCCCCATAGCCGCCTTTGTTTAGGGACTGCTCGGTTCCGGGGTAAATAAAACGTAAAGGCATTTCCCCGTTCAATACGCCGGCAACAGCAGGCTTTAACGCCGGATAATCCAGTCTTCTCCATTCAGCAAAGGCTTCCAGTCCCTCTCCGAAAAGCGCGATCCATTTTTGCACGCCAATGGATTTTTTAAAATGACCGGGATCATATTGAACAGCCGGCTGCCCAAGGTATTTGTCAATGGCGGCCTGGTCGATGCCATACTGCCTCATGGAAGCAGTAATCGCCTGCCTATATAAGGAAGCCGCATCCTCTTTGGTAAATCCCCTGGCTGCTGCCTCCGCCCTGTCGAACAACACCTCGGCATAACTCATGATCACCGCAGGGGCTTGTGGAGAAAGGAAATAGCTGCCTGGCTTGGACGTTTTTGTGAATCCCAATGCGCTGGCATCGCCCACCAACAGGCCGTTAGGAACGCCCACATAAGTCTGGGAGGTGGGATCCTGGGTGGGTGCGGCATATATCGGCAGTCTGGGATCCTGCAACTGAAATAATTCATCCACCACGGTCTTACTGATGCGATAGTCATCGCGGGTCAAAAACAGTTCGGCAAGCGGATTATCATTCGGCGGCGTGTTAAGATATTTCAATTCCGCGGTTCCGGTGTTGCTGCTGATGTAATTTCCTCCTGCGGCTTCCAGGGCGCTGGTCACCGCTTTGGCTTTTGCCGGATCAGCGTCCGCTATTCTCAACGCGATCCGCAGCCGGAGCGAATTGTCAAATTTCTTCCATAGATTAATATCCCCTCCGTAAATAATATCGCCTTCCACGACAGGACCATTCGGATCCAACAACGTTTCGGCCGTATCCAGATCGTTTAAAATACCTTCATAAACCTCCTTTTGGGTGTCATAGGCGGGATTTACATTTTGCTGGATTTGAATGGACTCCGCATAGGGGATGTCGCCAAAAGCATCCGTCAATAAACAATAAACCCACGAGCGCAGGATGAGCGCAACGCCTTTATAATTGCTATTGTCGCCGGCAAGATCAATCACCTTGTCAAGATTGACAATGCTGCCCGAATAACAGGTGGTCCATAAACCCGAAAAATCGTTATTGGAAAAGATGTAGCGGTCCTGATCGGTATATTGGATCGCGGCCCAGTATTGTACAAATAAATTGGCCGGCGTCCCCGAACCTTGCGCGGCACCGACGTTCCAATAAGCATCACAGGCGGTCTTTATAGCGCCCGTTAGCAAATAGGAAGGCTGTGGCTGTTCCACCGCATTAGGATTGACATTGATCCTTTCCAATTCTTTTTTACAGGAAGAAGCAACCATTAAAACAGCCAGGCCGACGATCAGAAATAAGCTTTTATATAATCTCATGATTTAGAATTTAACGTTAATGTTAATACCGAAGCTGCGGACAGTCGGCAATGACAAGTCTTCCAGTCCCTGACCATTGCCGGTATTAAAGGCGGTTTCAGGATCAATATTGGGCGCATGTTTGCTGATAATCCAAAGGTTACGCCCGACCAAGGCAATGGTGGCACTTTGCAGCCCGGCGGCCTGTATAAAGGAAAAGGGCAACTGGTACGCTAGTTTTACCTCCCGCAGTTTTACATAAGAAGCATTATAAACAAACGCTTCGTCAATATTGCTAAGGCTCTTGTAATAATCCTGGGCCGGAATAATGACATCGTTCTGTTTGCCGTCTTTATGAACCCCCTGGAAGATCATACCATCATCATGAACGGCTGCTCCCCCCGGTGCCGATGTAGCATCTTCCGGAAGAGGAACGGCCTGTTTTGAATGGTCATCGGCGGGGTAATAATAGCGCAACCCGCCATGTGCGGCGTCCCTGCCCGGCAATGTGGAAGCCAGTACGCCCGTATAGGTGCCCGTACTATTGGTACTCGAATAAATAGATCCGCCAATGTGAGCGTCTACCAGAAAGCTCAGATCAAAGTGATGATAAGAAAAGCTGTTATTAACGCTTCCCATCCAATCGGGTGTATACTTGCCAAGATATTGTTTATTGGCGTTCATCACCGGCCTGCCGCTCCCATCAACGATGATTTTCCCCTGGGCATCGCGTGAAAACGCATTGCCAAACAATGTTCCGTAAGGTTGGTCAATGGCTGCCAGTACCTGCACAGTTCCGTCCGAACCCAAAACATAACTTTTGAGTCCCCGCTGTTTATCCAAACTCACTACTGTGCTGTGGTTGGTGGAATAGTTAAACATCATATTCCACGTAAACTTATCGGTTTGCACAGGTTTTATATCCAGTTCTACTTCCAGTCCCTTGTTATTGATCTTCCCTCCGTTGATCAGTTTCTGCTCATACCCCGTAGAAGGGCTTACATCTACAGCCAATATCTGGTTAAAACTGTTCATATTATACAGGTTCACATCCAGATGAACACGGTTGTTAAAAAAGGCCCCTTCGGCTCCCACCTCAACGGAGGTGGTTTGTTCAGGCTTTAAATCAGGATCAAGATCCGTTGATCCGGCGTGCAATTGAGGATTACTCCCAAAGGGAGTCGTAAAATTATAGGTATTGATCAATTGATAGGCGCTGGTAGCCTTTCCCACCTGGGACCAGCCTCCCCGCAGTTTGATAAAATTGACACGATCGCTTGTAAGGTGCAATGCCTGCGATAAGATAAGGCTTCCGTTGACCGATGGGTAAAAATAAGACTGGTTGCCGGGTGGAAGCGAGGAGGACCAGTCATTTCTGGCCGTAAGATTTAAATAGGCGTACTTCCTGAAACCGATCTGAGCGGATGAAAACAGGCTGTATGTTTTCAATTTTGTATCATAATTATTGGAAATAAGCGGGACGCGGGAGTTATTAAGCGTGTATACGCCCGCCACCGCCAGTTCCGGCGCTCTTTGGTCGTTATCCTGGGTAGTATTGGTCCTGATCGTGCCGCCACCCATCACATCCAGGTCAAAATCACGACTGATCCGGTCGCTATAATCGAGCCGCACCTCTGTATTATTTTCATCAATCACATAGGTGTCCTCGCCATAAGATCCATAGGGGATCCCTTTGGTGCCAAAAGCTACTCTCATTTTGCGGCGATCAGTATAATGGTCATTGCCCTCACGGAAGAATGCGGTGAGGTCTTTGGTGATCTGATATTTCAGGTTGATGTTCCCGATAAGCCGGTCACGCTGCTGGGAGACCGTATTCTCGTAAGCGATAAAATACCGGTTACTGTAATAAAGATTATTCCAGTTAGTTGGATTACCCTCCCTGTAGAACTGGCGGAGTTTGTTCATATCCACCTGACGGCCAAACCAGGTGAATTGCAGCATGGTGCTGGTCTCCCTCAGTCCGCTCCCGCCGGGCAAATTGGGCGCAGACCGTAAAATATAATTGGCCATTACACCCAGTGACAATTTGGGAGTGATATCGTAACCCGTATTGACCATAAAGGAATTTCTCTTTTGTATCGTATTGGGGACAACACCGTGCTGGGACATGTTATCATAGGAGAACCTGAAATGATAACGGTCCCCCGATCCGGAAAAGGCCACTTCATTATTTAATTTGTAACCCGTCCGAAAAAAGTCCTTCACGTTATCAGGATGGGGAACAAAAGGTACCGGTTCCCCCTTTGAATAAAACTGTGGTATCAGGCGACCATCCATTTTAGGCCCCCAGCTTTCGTCTACCGCATCATTGATGCCGCCCCCTTTGCCATCCACATAGCTAAATAGCCCGTTGGATCCCTGACCGAAAACATTCTGATAGGAAGGCAGCACGAGCAAATTGGAAAATGTAGTATTGGAATTGATCGTTACTCCAAGGCCTTTCACGCCTTTCCCGTTTTTCGTTTGAATCAGAATCACCCCGGCAGCCGCCCTGGAACCATATAATGCGGCGGCATTAGGGCCCTTTAATACCGAAATGGAAGCGATGTCTTCGGGATTGATGTCGGCGATGGCATTGGTGAAATCCCTGGAGGCCTCCGGATCTCTGGCGCCGCCGCTACCACCCGAAAACTGCGTATTATCCACTGGTACGCCATCAATCACGAACAAAGGCTGATTATTGCCGGAAATAGAGGTTTCACCCCTGATGACGATACGCGATGATCCCATATCCCCCTGGGAGTTGGTCACCATCACACCCGCTACCTTCCCGGATAGCGCATTCACCAGATTTGGCTCCTGGGCCTGGCTGATATCCTTTGATTTTAACTCCTGTACCGAATAGCCAAGGGATTTTTTTTCTTTGGATATGTTGAGCGCGGTGACAACCACTTCGTTTAAAGCGTTAATGGATGCGGTTAAGCTGATCTCCATCCCCGAAACAGGAGCTGTTATGGTAATATCTTTTGGATCAAAACCCAGATCAGAAACATGCAGCACTTCATTTTTATCCACGTGGATAACAAATCGCCCCTCCCCATTGGTGATGGTCCCCCGATCAGCACCCTTTACAACGATACTGGCACCAGGTAAAGGAACACCTTTCTGCAGATCCCTGACGACACCGCTCACCTCGATGGATTGTGCCGAACCTATCGCGGTTCCCAGTAACAGCAACAGCGCTGTGCAGATGTATATTTTTGACATTTTAATTGAATTTTACAGTGTTATTTTGACGATTCTGTGGGCGCCTTTATAAGTGGTATTGAAAACACCGCTTATTCAGCCATCAACCGGCCACTCAGCTCCCGACCGTCAAAAGAAAAAGCAATAAGTGTAGAAGAATAATGATTAAAAGAATTGAAAATTGAATGCATGAGTATGTGCCGGACGCTATGCCGGTTTTTCTTCCATGTTCACAGCACTTTCCCAACAATTTTGAACTTAATGGGAAGGAAATAAAAGAGGCAACGTCCCCCGTCCTTTTAATCCACTAAGTTTGACCGGCTGGCTGGTAAAGCTACAAAACCGTGCATACAGCGCTTGGCAGTGATATATTGATTATGGGCAGAAGCCCATACAGGGTATTTTGCAGTAGATCTGAAAAATACGTTTACCCTGTTGCGGTTTGACATAATAAGGGTAGAGCCCTCGAAAAAAGACGGAGCGGTTCGTCCGGTAAAATAGATCAGTTTCCATCTCTAAAACGATTGATTGGTTTGAGGGTGCAAAGGTAAATCAAAAGTCTATAAATTCGATAGGATTTGTTAATAAATTTCTAAACCTAACTTAGTGGCCACCACTAACCTGGTTATCAACTGTTTACTAGAGGAAGCAATATGGTTATAAATGCAACGCAACAAACGGTCCAATTATCATACGATCCTATGAACGGACACAAGCTACCCTTGAATAACGTAGAGGCCCAATAGGGAAAAAGGCAAAACAAGTGCGTCCGGGGTATTACCGTACATTAAACGGCAAAGCAGATCGTAAGATGACCGGATTGGTATGCCCCCTCAATTCCATAGCGCATAAATAAAGCGCCATTATCCCCCCGTCCAATATACATCTTTTCTCTGCCTGCCAATATTTTCAGTCAAAATATATTGGCAGGAATTGATTTATAGCTACTATCTTCAAATTTCAAGCTGCAAATCAATTCAGGTTTTTTGCCTCTTCTTTTAAACCCCTAACTCCGCTATTTTAGGTAGTCTATTTCGAGCTTGGTAAATGGTTCAAGGGCCTTCTTGGTAATTCCAGAAGGGTTCCATTCATCCTGTATCTTGAACAACCGTTTTCAGTGCTTCATCCATATCCCAGTTCCGGCCCGGTCCTTTCGGCCGATCAGTGGCCACGTGGCGACCATTCCCCGCCAGCAGGGAATGCCCTGATATCGTATTATATGGAAAACATCGAGGGTTGGACACAGGACAAAACTGTCAATAATATACTGATCATCCACCCACTACATGCTTCGCACGAAACCGCTAAAAGTAGGGCGTCAGCGCCGATTCGTCCGCGGGCAAAGGATACACAGTCTCCAGCTGCGTAAACGCGTTACTGGGAGGAACCGCGCCGGCGGGGTAATAATAATTCAGCGGATTTCCCACCACGCGCTTGCCATAAGCCGTGATCACATCCTTCACGCGGCCCGTCCTCACCAGATCGAACCACCGCTTATTCTCAAAGGCGAACTCCACCCTTCGTTCCCTGTATATCGCATTTCGCATATCCGGTACACTGACAGCGGTCGTCGGGGGCAGCCCGGCTCTTTGCCTCACTTTATTAAGATAGACGGCGGCATCTCCGGGCTTGTTATCTTCGTTCAGCGCCTCGGCCATGAACAACAAGACTTCAGAATATCGATATACAGGCCAATCGGTCCCTGTATTTCCTTGCTGCGCATGCTTTTTCGCGTACTTCTTAATATAGGGGAATACCTTATTGGCCCGCAAGGACGTACTCAAGGTAATATAAGCGATCGAAGCGTCCTTTCTTTTGTCTCCCGGTTCATATGCTGAAATAATATCAGGTGTCGGTATGTTATTCCCCTCCTCCGAGAGTGACTGGGGATTCGAAGTACCTGTGATCGTTTCCACTTCAGCGGCAGTCATCGGCCTTGGCAGAAAGTCATAGAGAAAATTCCCGCTGTACCCGTCTGATCCTTCCTTAAATTGAATCTCAAACACCGACTCTATATTATTCTTGTTACTCGCGGAATTCGAAAACGCGTCGGCGTAATTTGGCATCAGCTCATATTCATGACTATCCACAACCTGCTGGAGTAAGGTCTCCGCGTCAGTCCATTTTTTAAGCACGATATACACGTTAGCCAGAAGCGTCTTCGCGGCACCCGAGGTCGCGCGTCCGGGCTCTTGCTTGGACTTGGGAAGTAAAAGAGACCCCGCCTCTGTCGCGTCCTTGATAATCTGATCATAGATGGAATCGGTGGACGACAATGGCAAAGCGGCTTCCTGCCGGTCAGTCACCGGCGTCAGATGCAAAGGAACCTTTCCAAAATAGCGAACCAGTTCAAAATACGCGTACGCCCGCAAAAATAAAGCCTGTCCTTTCAGATTCGCTTTGGAATCCGCGTCAAAATCTACTCCGTCGATCAAAGCTAAAATCTGATTGGTCCGCGCGATTATCAGGTAATCCAGGCGATATTGATCCCTAACATGCGAATTTGTGGTAATGCCGTTGGCGGTAGGAACGGCGAAGTCTGCCAGGTTCTCCGTATTATCCACAGCCCCGAAGAGCACATTTCTGGCATAATAGGTATTGTCGGAATGTAATTCTCCCAGGCACCACGCATGATCATTCGCGATATTGCGCAACGGGGCGTATGCCGCGTTGACCGCCTGCGCGAAATCGGATTCTGTTTTGAAAAATGTCGCTGAGCTTAGTGAAGTTTCAGGGACTACGTCCAAAAAACTATTGCAACTACTCAAGGCTACCGCGATAAGTACGATGACAATAAGTCGCTTCTTCATAATGAATGAAATAAAAAGGTGAATGAATTATATTTCGTGAAAAGCATTTTAGAAATTTATGTTAACACCCAACGTATAAGTGCGGGGCACCGGATAATTGGAAAGGTCCAACCCCTGGCTCAGGTTATCCGTTGAAAAACTTGTTTCAGGATTCGACCCTCCCCAATACTTTGTGAATATATAAACCTGCTGACAGGACGCGTAGATTCTCGCCGACTTGATCGTCTTGCTTTTTAGTCTGACATTATATCCCAGTGTGATATTCTTGATCGTAAAGAAGGACGCGTTACCGATATATTGGCTATTGGGCCAATCCCGTTCCACACCAGTTACGTTCCCGCCGCCTACCGTCGTGCCAAAGAATCCGTCACCGGGGTTCTGTTCCGAGCGCCAGCGGTCCTTGACCCTTTCCACCATGTTGAAGACTCCATCCAGATTGGCGAGGCTGTACAAATGCCTCATGTAAAGCTCGTTGCCATAGGATCCTGACCCTACGATCGAGAAATCAAAATCTCCATAACTCAGCGTATTGGTGATGCCATAGGTAAACTTCGGGAAAGGGGTCCCGATGATCGCCCGGTCATCCTGATCGCCGCCATAGGTAATGACGCCATCGCCATTGACATCCTTCAGTTTGATGCTTCCGACAGTAGATCGACCCGGAATCACCGGGGAATTCTTCAGATCCGCCGCGTTCTGATACAGTCCTTCGTCAATCAGACCATAAAACACACCGAAGGGATGTCCGACTTCAGTGATGTTAAAGGACCCATACACCCTGTCAATTCCGTTTGCCAGAGCCATCACCTTATTCCTGTTGAAAGAGATATTGGCATTCGTTGTCCATCTCAGCCGACCGGTCGTGTTGATCGAAGTCACCGAAAATTCATGCCCCCAGAATTTGATTTCTCCGATATTATCATTGAAGTTCGAGAAACCCGATTCCTGTGGCACCTGGACGCTGTAAAGCAGATTCGTGGTATGTTTCAGATAATAGTCATAGGTAAACTGGATCCTGTCATTAAAGAACCCCAGGTCAATCCCGGCGTCATACTCCTTGGTGGTCTCCCATCCCAGGTCGGTATTTGACATCGAGGTCACCGCCGCGCCGGTAGCCACATTGTCGTTAAAGACCGCGTTAACGGTATTATTCACCAGCGCATACTGGGTGTAATTACCAATATTGTTATTTCCTATGACACCATAGCTCGTACGAATTTTGGCGAACGATATGTTTCTGAACTGTTTGAAAAAGTCTTCGTCGGACAATACCCAGCCCAGGGAAGCGGAGGGAAAAGTTCCCCAACGGTTCTTTGAACCGAAACGGGAGGACCCGTCTGCCCGGATTGCGGCGGTAAACAAGTACTTCCCTTTATAATTATACGTCAACCTGGAAAGGAACGACGTGAGTGTCCATGCGTTCGCCCCATTGTTGGTCCCTCCACGATTAATGTTGAGCGCCCCCTGAATCGTAGGCAATCGATCGTCCGTATAGGTATCAGCCTGGACGTTCGTGTTGCTTTCCGTATATTTCTGCGTCGTCACGCCGGCCAGGAGTTGAAAGTGATGGTCATTGAAGCTCTTTGTATATGTGGCGAGATTCTCATTCAACCAGGTGGCTTCATCCATGTTATTCCTTCTGGAGACAGCGGTAGTGGGAATGGGTACATTGATCGCATAAGTCGCCGTCGATGGGTTGAAGAAGAAGTACTTGGTATTGATATATTGCAGATTGATGCTTGACTTAAGCACCAGGCCCTTTATCGGCTCATATTGTATGTAGCCGTTGGTCAGGATATTCACATATTTATTCTCATCGGTAATTTCAGCGGCTGCCCGCACCCAGTTCGGATAAGCGTAAATATTACCTGTACTCGCGGGTAACTGATTATATTTGGTCAACTGACCCGTACTGTCGCGTATCGGCATGATCGGCCAGGTATGCAATGCGTCAAATAGCAGTCCCGTCCCCCGATCTCCGTCGGTCTGCGGGGTATTGTCATAAATATAGGAAGGTGCGAGGTTAAAGCCGATTTTCACCTTGTCAGAGATCGAATAATCCATATTCATCCTCAGGGAATAGCGCTTGTACGTGGTGTTCAGCACCACTCCTTCCTGATTGAAATAACCCGCCACGATTGCCGCATTCAGTTTATCCGTGTTTGTCGTGATGGTCAGGTTGTAGCTCTGAATGGGCGCCTTTCTTAAAAGAGCCCCATACCAATCGTTATTTTTACCTTGATACTGGGACGGATTTTGGAACTCGATCGGCACAGGCTGACCCTCATCCTCGTAATACTCCTTCTTAAACTGCGCGAACTCAACCGCGTTCATCATTTTGATTCTCCCTCTCTGGGGCACCTGCTGCATACCCACATAAGTGTTCAGGCTCACATTCGTCTGCCCGGCCTTACCGTGCTTGGTGGTGATCAGGACCACGCCATTGGCTGCCCTGGAACCATAAAGTGAGGTAGAGGCGGCATCTTTTAATATGGAGATACTTTGAATCTCATCAGGATTAATAGACCCGATATTCCCCACGATCGGGAATCCATCCACCACATACAACGGCTCGCTTCCCGCCGAAACCGACAGCTGCCCGCGTATCCTCACTGACATGCCCTCGCCGGGTTTTCCGGTCGTCTCATTAATCTGAACACCCGCCAGCTTTCCCTGAAGTTTCTGAGTAATCTGCGAGACGGGGATATCCCGCAATTTGCCGACGTCGATCGTCTGCACGGCACCTGTCACATCTTTCTTCATCTGCGTACCATAACCGACCACAACCAACTGATCTAACCGTTGATTGGAACTCTGCAGTTTTATCAGAATGTCAGTTCTGTTTCCCACAGGAACCGTCTTGGTCTGATAGCCAATAAAGCTTACCACCAATGAATCACTGGGGCGAGCATTCAGACTGAAGTGGCCATTTTTATCGGTGACCATTCCCTGAGAACTGCCTTTTATTCCCACGGTTACACTAGTGAGAGGCCCACCTGTGTCAAAATCGGTCACCCTCCCTGTAATCCTTTTCTGTCCGTAACAAAGGAGACTGAATAATAAGAGACAGAAAACAGATGTCACGAAGCGGATTAATTGCAGCAATCCCCTTCGATGCAGAATCTTAATTTTGGTCATTGATTGAAGATTTAAAATATGAAGTAAAATGCATGTTCGTAAATGTCCAATATCCTCCTGATCCTATAACCATTTAATATCATCGTACGTCCTCACAAGAAGTGTTTTATAAGGCATCGATGGGTTTTTCAATAGTAAATCCGAAGTGAACGGGTCAATGTGCTATTGACAATATATTTAGTGTAGTGCTGACAAGCGCGGCTTACACCTGCCTTTTAGACAAAAACGTTCGTAAAAGGAAAAAGATAAATAGTGAGGCGCCCTGATGGCAAGGTTCGCATTCGTCCGAAAATCATTACGCCTTATTGAATAACCATGGGAAGCAGGTGCTCAGCCATAAAGGGAGAACCAACTACGATAACTTCTGGCATTCATTGGCCACCCAACAAAAACACAAACAAAAAGTACGCTCGCGGGAACACAAGGGTATCCACCATAAGCGCGGACAGATAGGGCTCAAAAACCTGATCATTATTGTAACATAGTTAGAAAAGGGATTCAAGTCTATAAAATAGCAACTGGATAATTTAAAACAATCAAGTCGTTAAAAACTACCGTGAGTAGTAATTTCAAAGAACTCATTGGGAATTAATTCACGTAAACTGAGCATTAATCCGTCCTCAAATTGACATAGCGCCGCACCCTCCTATAAATAGAATTATTTAACAAACTCAGAATTACTCTATTCTATTGCTATCGGAGATAGCGGGTAACGAGTCTAAAAGAAAATAAAGTTTAATTATTTAATTAAAATGATTCAATCCTCATTCAACCATGCCGCGCCACATTGACCGCCCCAGATAAGTATAATGAAAATTACAAATCAAATATAATGGCCCGATCCAAGATAACCATCCTGTACTGTGCTGCTTTTCAAAAAAAATGAAAAATCATTCATAATGGGTAACCGTCCGATGCGATAACCCCAAAAATATGACCAGCAGGTTCTGTCAATAATTTCAGGCGTTATAACCGTAAAAAGCACACGTTGCCCAACCCACGAAACTTACATGCGGTCATCCTCTGAGCTTCCTGGTTAAAGCCCCGTGATCTTTTCCACCAGGCTACGCGGCCGAATCCGCCTGGATTCTCCAGATCAGCAGTGAAAATCTATGTTATCCCGAAGGCCGGCCGGCAGCTCAAAAGAATGTTTCGCGGATGTATGCACGGAAAGCGTGTCAAAGGATATGCCCATATCTCCAATAATTCTCACAAAAGGGTCATCCTGATGAGTTCGCTCAAGTAATGTACAGAAACCCGTTTTGCCTCCTGAGCGCCCCTGCTCACGAGGCGAAAGGGAAGAATCCGGATATGGTGGAGCGCCGGAGCATCGGACAGGTCCTGAGGAATTCACAGGATTTATGGAATATTCTCCGGGAATCGATATCTTTAACCCCTAACTCCGCTAACTTAGATAGTCTATTTCGAACTTGGTAAATAGTTCAAGGGTCTTCTTGGTAATTTCAGAAGGTTTCCATTCATCCTGTATCTTGAGCATATAGATGGACTTACTGAGCTCGATAATATCTTTGGGAGAATAGTTATTAAATATCTTAATTTCCCGTAGTCTTGTATAGAGTTTGTGATAGGCAAGCATGGCGATAAAGTTTGCAGTTAACCAGCCTTCAAGTACATAGCGATTCTGCATATACATCAAATCTGCGTTTAGAAAATTCTTGTAGGAGTCGAAAACTATTTCTATCTCATTTCTCTGTTTATAGGCATAATATATTTAATTATCTCACTATCTAATGGAGCAAGACCTTCTTCGGTCACCAAATAATGCTTTTTTCAGAAAATGTTTTTTACCGTCCGGCAAAATGGCATATAATTTACGTCCCTCACCAGTAATATGTCAATTCCAGTCCTTTATCCAATTGGATAGCATGTGCAGCACCCTCATTGATATCTTTTGCAATTTCTTCTATTATTAAGAATTATTTTACATCAAAAGATATTGTTTTTAGCTTATATCACTTACGAATCACCCGGGAAGTAAAAGACCAAAATTGCGATACCGCCTTAGGCAATCCAAGGATAAATGTCTAAGTAACTGTTCAACGATACAGATTTCGAAAGATTTCGGAAGCAATATAATTTTATATTCATTATTGGTCGGACGTTGGCCTAAATTTCTCATTCCATCAATGCCTTTTCAACAGAATTCTTGCCCCACGATCATAAGTGAAATAGCTATATACCCAGTTGATAAACACGATGAGCTTATTTCTAAATCCCATCAGAAACATCAGGTGGACCACCATCCAGGTAATCCAGGCAAAGAAGCCGGTGAGATGTAATTTCCCGATATCGGCAACCGCCTTGTTGCGTCCTATGGTGGACATGGTGCCTTTGTCCTTATAAATAAAAGCCGTCATCGGCAGATTTCTGTGAAGACAGGACAAATTCTTTCCCAGGTTTTTCCCTTGTTGTATGGCCACCTGGGCGAGCATGGGGTGTCCCTTCGGATAACGGGGGTCACTGGTCATCTGGGCCACATCGCCGATGGCGAAGACATCCCGCAACCCTTTCACCTGGTTAAACTCATTTACCGTGATGCGGGCGTTTCTTTCCATGACCTCACCGTCTAAACCCACCGGGGCGTTTCCCCTTACGCCTGCGCTCCAGATAAAGTATTTTGTGTCAATAGTTGTTCCATCGCTAAGAGACAGGGTTTCCCCGTCATAATCCTTCGCGATGGTATTGAGCTTGATTTGAACGCCCATGCCTGTCAGGTATTTCAACGTATGGGCGGAGGCCTCCGGACTCATGGCGGCCAATAAGCGGGGAGAACCCTCAATCAGATGAATGGTCATCAACTCCGGCGACAGTTCGGGGTAATCCTTGGGGAAAACGGTCTTGCGGAATTCGGCCAGGGCCCCGGCCAGCTCCACACCCGTCGGGCCCCCGCCTACGATCACGATGGTGAGCGCCTTTTCCTTTGCATGTTCGTCTGTCAGCAACAGTGCCTGCTCCAGGCCCTTCAATCCAAAGTTCCTGAGCCCGACCGCTTCATAGAGCGACTTCATACCATGGGCGTACTGTTCAAAATGGCTGTTGCCGAAAAAATTACTCGTACTGCCGGTGGCGATCACCAGGTAGTCGTATTTTATTTCTCCAATGCTGGTCTCTATTGTATGCTCATCCGTTTTGATGCGCTGTACTTCGGCCATGCGGAAAACAAAATTTTCCATATGGCTGAAAATTCCCCTGACCGGGAAAGCGATGCTGCTGGCTTCCAAGCCTGCCATGGCCACCTGATAAAGGAGCGGTTGAAAAAGATGGTAGTTGTTCTGATTGATCACAACGACCTGAAAGGGTTTTTTTCGGAGGGCCCTCACCAGGTTGATGCCCGCAAATCCAGCACCGATAATGACAACGCGGGGATGTGGCGAGTCAGGGATGTTGGGTAATATCATAGTTCAATGTTTTGCTACTATCAACAACTACCCTGCCATTAAGTTGAGTATATCGGTGAGCGTAGAGGAGCTCCTTTTGGCCAAAAGCCATCCTGCAGCGATTAAGGTTATGCGCCCGGATTAAGGCTTGATCAGCAGATAAAGCCAGGCCGCCAACGCCGCTCCCACAATCGGGGCAACGACCGGCACCCAGCTGTAACGCCAGTCGCTGTCGCGCTTGCCCCCGATAGGCAGCCACGCGTGGATGATCCTTGGTCCGAGGTCACGGGCGGGATTAATAGCATAACCTGTGGGGCCGCCCAGGGACAATCCGATACCCAGCACCAGCAAGGCGACCGGCAATGCGTCCAGCGAACCAAGCCCGATATCCGGTTTGGCCAGGTACAACACCCCAAAAATCAAAACAAACGTACCGATGAGCTCGGTAATCGCATTGTGAAAAAGGCTCCTGATGGCCGGTACCGTGCAGAAACTCATCAACACCAATTCAGGATCATTTTGTTCGTCATAATGCTTTTTATAGCAGAGCCATGATAAAAGTGCACCGATCATCGCACCGACCATTTGTGCAGCGATATAAGGAAGCACCTTGGACCATGCAAACTTCCCCGCAAGTGCCAGCCCGATGGTGACCGCTGGATTGATATGGCCACCGCTAAAGGGAGCGGTGATATAGACGCCGACAAAAACAGCGATAGCCCAGCCGAATGTAATGGCGATCCATCCGCCGTTAAGGCCTTTTGATTTCATGAGTAAAACATTGGCAACGACGCCATTCCCCAAAAGGATCAAAAAGGCGGTTCCGATAAGTTCAGCGACATACGGATTCATGTAAATGGATTTAGGATTATTTAAGGGTTAGGGTAAACTGTTTAGGAGCGTAATTCAGCCCAGTGAATAGTGGTATCAACCGCCCGCTGCCAGCCTTTGAGCAGGTCGCCCACCTGACCGGGTGATATTTCCGGGGAAAAGAGGCGGTCTTGCTGCCATTGCGCTTTAATGGCTTGGATATCATCCCAGAAACCAGTAGCCAAACCGGCGAGATAGGCAGCACCCAGCGCGGTGGTTTCGGTAACCTGTGGCCGGACGACATCTGTCTGCAACAAATCCGCCTGGAACTGCATGAGCAGGTCATCCGCCGTGGCGCCGCCGTCCACACGTAATTCCTTTATCTGTAAGCCTGAGTCTGCTTCCATGGCTTTGAGTACATCAAAAGTCTGGTAGGCAATGCTTTCAAGCGCAGCCCGTGCGATATGGGAAGCAGTCGTTCCGCGGGTGATGCCGACCATTGTCCCAAGCGCGTGCTGGTTCCAATGCGGTGCCCCCAATCCTGCGAAAGCAGGCACCAGGTAAACACCATCGTTGTCCTTTGATCTTTCAGCCAGTTGCTCTACTTCGCCCGAAGAGCGGATGATGCCCAGTCCGTCACGGAGCCACTGCACGACCGCGCCCCCGATGAAAATGCTTCCCTCCAGGGCGTAGGTCGTTTTATCCTTTATTTTCCAGCCAATGGTGGTAAGCAGATTATTTTTCGATGGGATCGCCTTATCGCCGGTATTCATCACCATGAAGCATCCTGTACCGTAAGTATTCTTGACCATTCCCGGCTGGATGCACATCTGCCCGAACAGCGCTGCCTGCTGATCCCCTGCAATGCCGGCAAGGGGTATCTGATGGGCCAGGAACTGTCCGGAAGTATGCCCGTAAACTTCGCTACAGGAACGTACTTCCGGCAACAGGGAAGCGGGTATGTCTAAAAGCTTCATCAGGTCTTCGTCCCATTTCAGGTCGTGTATATTGAATAACATGGTTCGGGAGGCGTTGGTCACGTCAGTCACATGGACCTTGCCACGGGTGAAATTCCATAACAGCCAGGTATCAATGGTTCCGAAAGCCAGTTTGCCGGCCTCCGCTTTTTTACGGGCGCCCTCTACGTTGTCCAGTATCCAGCGGATCTTGGTCGCGGAGAAATACGCGTCAACGATCAGCCCCGTCTTATCGCGGATCATCTTATCATGACCATCTTTTCTCAACTGGTCGCAGAAGTCCGCCGTTCTCCTGTCCTGCCAGACGATGGCATGACAGAGCGGCTTGCCCGTTTCACGGTCCCATACCACCGTGGTCTCACGCTGGTTGGTAATGCCGATACCGGCGATCTGTTCCCCCTGAACACCTGCGCGGGTCAGGGCTTCGGCCGCCACACCCGCCTGGGTGGACCATATTTCATTGGCGTCGTGCTCTACCCATCCCGGCTTGGGAAAAAACTGGTTAAACTCCTTTTGCGCCGACGCCTTGATATTTCCTGAATGATCAAATACAATAGCCCTGGAGCTGGTGGTGCCCTGGTCCAACGCAAGAATAAATTGTTCCATAACCTATATCTATTGATAAAAACAGGCGACAAGATATAAGTTTTGTTTTCATTCACCAAACATTATTTTGAAAGAATGTAAATAAATGAAATGAAATGACATGAAAATGAAACCAATTACCTTCTATAAATGAAAGCAGATGCGTAAAATTGAAAGCCACGGACCCGTCAGCGCCCGCCGAAGAAGGTGCATGTTATTCCAGGGACTGGATCATTTTGCGACAATCGTCCTGGATTTTGTGGTCATCCTGGAGAACGGGACGCAGGCGAAGTGCCTGCCTTAACGTGCTAATGGCTTTCAGGTCTTTTCCTTTAGCATGATAGGCCCCGGCCAGCTTATACAGATTGAGGATAAAAGAGGGGTCAAGGCGAAGGCATTTCTGATAGTCGGCGATTGCCTGGTCCATGCTTGCCTGCGGCAGACGGCCGAACAGAAGTCTCGTGGCGGCTTTCTCGGCGAAATTGAGGCTGCTGACCTGATAGTTCCAATTTCCCTGAACATACCAGGCCCGGCCATAAGCGGAATCAATTAACAGCGCCTTATCCGTATAGGTTTTCACAGCTTTGAGGTAACCCGCCTTTTGTTTGGCGCCCGCCGTCAGTGAAAGCTGCTGAAGTGCCATGGCCATGGCTAGGTTCGCCTCTTTATCATCAGGATCCTTTTTCAAGGCATTCGTGGCATACTCCTTTGCAGCGTCAAAATAAACGGCCTTCAATTCAGGCGATACCTGACGGTTCCCTGCCCGCATGCTGAGAATACTGGCCCTGGACAATGCCTTCAGATCAGTGGAGTCAATCTTGAGTGCGGCTTTATACATTTGCAGGGCCTTTGCTTCCTGCCTGCCTTGTTCCAGACGCATTCCCATGGCTACCAGCGAATCGGCGGATTGGGCGTAAACCGAACAGGTAAAAAGCAGCCAGGCGATCAGGCATGTATATCTTTTGTACATGGTACAAATATATAACATAGCGGGTAAAACAACATTGAACAGGCGTTCTCAAATAGCTTCAGATGATTAAGATTATGAGTGTCGATGAATGATGGTGATGAGGCGACTGTCCCGCAAATAATGTAATTTTGCACGTTCAACCGAGACCATCGGGGTTATCCAAAACCGGCTGAAAGGCCGGAAGGCGGCGCGAGGTTACGGGAACCATTATATCCCCGGTAGTATGGTATAGGTAGTAAAAGGGGGAAGGATCACCGATAGGCTGCCCATAGAGATCGTTAGGAAATTAAACCTGCACAGTCAAAATAACCGTTCATTTTACCAATCCACAGGCATGAGGGCGAATGACCGACGATTTCCGGCCCGCCTGTCGCCTGTAAACAATTGGTATGGAAAATATGTTTTTTCGTGTGCCCCGGTTTCACGAGGAGCCATGGTGTGCGTTGGCTACCTCCGTAAGGGAAAGTGCGGTAGTGCGCTTAGGGATCATCCTTTTCCATGGAAATGTTCTGACAGGTTGCGCAGGCACAAGAAGACAGTTTCTCATCGAACGGGAAACTGCCAGATGACATGTTAAATCTTTATATATGGATTACAAAAACCTCTTATTGCAGGTGGAGACATTTGCCCGTTCTTTTTTCACCAGCCATCCGGATAAACGTTTTGTTTATCATAATCTGCAGCATACAGAAGGTGTCGTGAAGGCTGCAGCAGAGATTGCCAATCATTTCCAGCTCGATGAAAAGGAATATTGCATTGTTGTCAGCGCAGCATGGTTCCATGACCTGGGCTATTTCGTCCTGCCTGGCAATCATGAAGCGGAAGGGGCGGCCCTGGCACGAACGTTTTTCGAAAATGCAGGCACTGACTCAGCCCTGAGCGATGCGGTCTGCGCCTGCATTCTGGCTACCCGCTTGCCGCAGCGTCCTGAAACCCTCCTGGAGAAGATCCTTTGTGATGCGGATTTATTTCATCTTGGGACAGCGGATTTTCCGGAGGTAAATAAACGGATGCGAAAAGAGGCCGAACTGGTGAAGGGGAAGGCGATCAGCGGAAAAAAATGGCGCAAGGAGACGATCGTATTTCTGGAAACCCAGCATTACTGGACAGACTATTGCCGGCTGCTGTTAAACGACGAAAAAAACCTTCACCTGCAGCGGTTAAAGGATTCTCTGGTCCGGGAAAAGAAGTCGCCCAAAGAGGCGTCTGTCTCTGAGAAAAACGAAATGGCAAGCGAAACCAAAGCAGCCAAGAAGCGTCCTGACAGGGGCATTGAAACCATGTTCAGGCTTACTTCCGCCAACAACCAACGGTTAAGTGATATGGCCGATAATAAGGCGCATATCCTGATCACGGTAAACGCCATTATTCTTTCCGCCATCATCAGCCTGCTGTTACGGAAACTAGACTCCAATCCTTCCCTGATCATCCCTACCTACCTCATCCTTACCGTCAGTCTGTTAACCATCATTTTTTCCATCCTGGCCACACGTCCTTCCATCAGCAAGGGCGTCTTTACCGATCAGGACATTAAAGAAAAAAAGGTCAACCTTCTTTTCTTTGGTAATTTCTACCGGATGAGCCTCGAAGCTTATACCAATGGCATGCTACAGGTAATGGAAGACCGGGATTTCCTATACGGGTCCCTTATCAAGGATGTATACGGGCAGGGGGTGGCGGTGGGACGGAAATACCGGTTGTTGCGTATTTCTTATAGTATTTTCATGTATGGCCTGATCATTTCGGTCATCGCATTCATCATTGCCACTTTCCTGACAAGCTGATGAACGGGAACAGCGGATATTATACGACGTTACGATGAGCAAACAATTTTTTGACCGGGATATAAGCTGGCTTTCCTTTAATGAAAGGGTGCTTTCCGAAGCCGGAAAAAATGAGACCCCCCTGCTGGAGCGGTTAAAGTTCCTGTCCATTTATTCTTCCAACCTGGATGAATTTTACCGGGTACGGATCCCCGCCCTCATGGCGCTGCACAAGATTACCGGGGAGCGCAAGAAAATAAAGCTGCTGGGACAGATAAAAGCGATCATAGAATCACAGCAGACCCTGTTCGGCGGCATTCTTCGGGAAGGGATCATTCCTTCCCTGCAGCGCCAGGAGGTTGAGTTGGTTTATGACCAACCCGTTCCCGGTGAACTGCAGGATCAGACAGGGGATTATTTTAACCTGACGATAGCCGCCTTTGTGCAACGGATATATTTTAAACAAACCGGTGATTTTTTCCCTGAAAATAATAAGATTTATTTTGCCGTGAGCCTGCTAAAGGACAAAAGAACGACAGCGGCCATCGTAAACATCCCCTCAGATTCACTGCCCCGCTTCTACGCTGTCCGGGCAGCCGATAAACAATACCTCGTTTTTCTCGATGATATTATCCGCGGGCATTTAAGCCATATTTTCCCACAAGCAGAGATCATGGGTTGCTGGAGCTTTAAAATCACACGCGATGCCGAATTGGATCTCCTGGACGAGTATGAAGGCGATATCGCGGAGAAATTGGAAAAACAAATCACCAAAAGGGATCTGGGGTTAGCAACAAGGGTTTTGTATGACGGCGCCATGCCGGAAGATGTGCTGCGCAGGCTGGTAAAAACATTGCAGCTGCAAAATTCAAATCTGGTCATCGGCGGCAGGTACCATAACCTGAAGGACCTGGGGGACATCCCGTTGAATAATCCTCTTTGGCGCTATGGATTATGGGAGCCTGTTACCCCGGTGGTAGGGCCATCTGTTTTCCGGTATCTGCAGAAAAAAGACATCCTCCTGCATCCTCCTTATCATAGCTATGAGGTGGTGTTTCGCTTTTTCAACGAAGCGGTGCTGGATGATGAAGTAACTGAGATATTCGTCACCCTTTACCGGGTAGCCATTGATTCCAGGATCGCGCATGCCCTCATCAGTGCGGCGCATAATGGAAAAAAGGTGATGGTATTCGTAGAATTGATGGCCAGGTTTGATGAGGCCAATAATATTCGTTGGGCCAGGAAGATGAAGGCGGCTGGAATAAAAATGATTTACAGCATACCGGGAATGAAAGTGCACGCCAAGATGGCGCTTATCAAACGGAGGCAGGGAGGCAGGGACCTGTACTATGGTTTACTGGGAACCGGGAACCTGAATGAAAGTACTGCACGGTTTTACACCGACCACATACTGTTAACTTCCAACAAAGACCTGCTGCGGGAAATGGAACTGCTTTTTCTTTTTTTGAGAAAAAGAAAAAGGCCTGATAAGAAAAATAATGACCTGAAGTTTGATCATTTGCTGGTGGCGCAGTTCAATCTTTATGAACGGTTATCCGCGTTGATCAAATATGAAACCAGGCAGGCTCAAATGGGGAACCCTGCTGCCATCACCGTCAAGCTGAACAACCTGGAAGAATCCAGGTTGATAAAGGCATTGTACCGGGCGTCCGCCGCCGGAGTTAAAATAAACCTGATCGTCCGCGGCATCTGCCGGTTGATCCCCGGCGTAGCGGGCATGAGTGAGAATATAGCGGTCCGCAGGATCGTAGGCCGCTACCTCGAACACGGAAGAATATACATCTTTCATCATGGGGGTGATGAACAGATACTCATCGGCTCGGCCGACTGGATGGAACGTAATATTTGTCGCAGGATAGAGGTCTGTTGTCCCGTATATGATGAACGCCTCCGATCACAATTAAAGAAAATCATCCAACTGGAGTTGGATGACAACCTGGAGGCCGTCCGGATAAATGAATTCTTGCAGAATGTGCCCGTTCCGGTAAAAGGGAAGGCCATTGCATCACAATTTGAAACGTATCAACTCATCAAACAGTATGAATAAGCGAACGATCATGTGCCTTTTGATCCCGGCCTTGTCCCTGACCGCCTGCGCGCAAAAAAAGGTCAGCTATCAAAGCCCTGCCGGTTACGAGTTCAGCGATCCCATCAGGTATGCCATGAATGATGATCTGCTGGAGATATCGGGGATTACCTTCGAAAATGGTCGTAGTGACACGGTGTATGCAGAACAGGACGAAGAAGGAAAGGTTTATTACCTGCGTCTGGGGGATAAAAAAGCAAAAGATGTAAAATTCGGGAAAAAGGGCGATTATGAAGATATCGCGATCTGCAACGGGTATGTCATTGTCCTGCGCAGTGACGGCGCATTGTACTGTTTTTCCCTGGAGGAGGTCAAAAAAGGACAGATACAGGATACCAGAAAATGGAACGATTTATTGCCAAAGGGAGAATACGAAAGCCTTTATGCGGATCCCGAAACCAACCAGCTTGTACTACTGTGCAAGGATTCACATGAAGATCATAAGACCGGCCGGGTAAGCGGCTATCGGTTTCAGTTAAAAAAAGACGGCACCATTCTGCCGGCGGGCAGTTTTGTATTTCATCCGGAGCAGATAAAACAGAAGACGGGAAAGGACCCGGGTGAATTTAAACCTTCCGCCTTAACGCGGGATAACCGTACGGGGAATTGGTATATTTTGTCTTCGGTCAACAAAATGCTCGTCGTGACGGGTAAGCACTGGAAGGTGGAGCATGTTTACAAACTGGATCCCTCGTTATTTGTCCAGCCTGAAGGCATCGCATTTGATAATGCCCATGCGCTTTATATTTCTAATGAAGGGGACAAGACCACGGCTGGCACCATCCTTAAATTTCCATACAAGGAACCTGGCAGGGCCTCCGCACAGGACGTTCCTCCGGTAAATGCTAACGGATCATGAAAAAGAGACCCATTATTATCATACTGCTTCTGCTTGCTCCTTTTCTTGTTCACGCGCAGGATTCCATTTTGGCAAGAATGATCTTTATCGGGGACGCAGGTGAAATGGACCCGCAACAGTCCACCCTTATCCCGGATGCCGCGGCAAAGATCATCCAGGGTAAGACAACGGTCATGTTCCTGGGTGATAACATCTATCCCCGCGGAATGGGCCTGCCGGGGAGCAAGGAAGAAAAAAAGACCCAACAAATATTGCAATCCCAATTCAAACCCATGCGCGCTGCCGGGGCGGCGGTTTATTTTGTTCCCGGGAACCACGACTGGGACAGGATGGGCCCTGAGGGACTGGCAAAAATAAAAGCCCAATGGAGATACCTGCGGGATCAGCATGACTCTCTTTTGAAGCTGTTGCCAAGAAACGGCTGCCCCGATCCTACCGTGATCCCTGTCTCAGACAGCCTCATTATTGTGGCCTGGGACAGCGAATGGTGGCTGTTCCCTTTTAACAAGAAGAATCCCGGCGCGGATTGTAATTGTGCCACCCCCCGGGACGTGATCGCTTCCTTTAGGGAAATCCTGTATAAAAACAGAGATAAGATCATTATCCTAGCGATGCATCATCCTTTTTATAGCTACGGGGTACATGGCGGCCATTTTAACTGGAAGGATTATATATTTCCGCTGAGGACGCTAAAGCGGGACTTATATATTCCCCTGCCGGTCATTGGTTGTATCTACCCGCTCTACCGGAAGATATTTCCTAATCCCGAAGAATTGCATAACCCCCTATACAAAGGAATGATCAAGGATGTGGAAAAGGTATTCAACGGCTATCCCAATCTGATCCTCGCCTCCGGACATGATCATGGTATGCAATTGATCAATCATCCGAAAGACAGGCTGTTACAGATTGTGAGCGGCGGCGGTTCAAAGCATACCACTGCAAACAAAGGAAAGTATTCCCTTTTTCATGCGGCTACCCAGGGATATGTAGTGGCTGATCTGCTGCCGCAGGACCGGGTAAACATCGTTTTTTATACCTATGACAGCGGCACGATGCAGGAGGCCTTTTCGTATCACTGGAAGGCCTTGCCCTACCGGAAGCGGGAGGACTCCCTGTACCAGGCCATCAGGGGCGACAGCACGATGGCCCGGGCCCATCCGGCCTATGATCACATGAGCGGATTTGGCCGGTTGTGGTTTGGCAAAAATTATCGTAAGGCCTGGGCGCAACAGGTAAAACTTCCGGTCATCCGTATCTCTCAACTGCATGGTGGCCTTATGCCAGAGAAATTAGGAGGTGGATTTCAAACGACCTCTTTGCGCCTGAAGGATGACCATGACCGTGAGTATGTGTTGCGGACCATAGAAAAATCACCGGAAAACGTGTTGCCAACCCCTTTCCGGGGAACATTCATGCGGCAATTGATCGATGACGCCACCAGCGCCCAGCATCCTTATGCTGCCCTGATAGTCCCTCCGGTGGCCCATGCGCTCGGTGTTCCGCACGCTACGCCCCTCATTGGTGTGGTAGCCCCTGATAAAAACCTTGGCCAGTATCAAAAGCTCTTTGCAGGCAAAGTGACTTTACTGGAGCAACGAGAGCCATTGGGTAATTCGGATAATTATGTGAAAATGCTCAGGAAACTGCAGGAAGATAATGACAACAGTTACGATGCTCTAAACTTCCTTAAAGCCCGGATGATTGATTTATACCTGGGTGATTGGGACCGCCATGGTGATCAATGGCGTTTTTACGACGCGCAGAAAGGGAAGGGAAAATACTACATTGCCATTCCCAGGGACAGGGATATGGTGTTGAACCTTACCGAAGGCATCATACCGACCCTGGCCAAACAGTTTTTCCTGATACCACATGTGATTGGATTCAGGAAAAATCTCCTCCCCGGCAGCAACTACTACTTTTATAAATCAAGGTTTCTAAGCCCCTACCCTGCCAGCCAGCTGAGTTATCAGCAGTGGATGAAGACGGCCCGGACGTTTAAGGCCAAAGTAACCGATTCGGTCATCGAGGCATCGCTGAAGCGCCTTCCTGAGAGTATTTACCGGAATGAACATCAGTGGCTATCGACCGATTTGAAATCACGCAGGGACCAGATGCCGGAAGCCATGGATAAATTCTATCGCTTCAGCAACCGTATTGTGGACATCCGTACCAGTGACAAGAATGAACTTGTCCGCATCACCGGGGTAAAGGACAGTAATGCGCTTAAGGTGGTGGTCCGCAAGATCAGCAAACACGGAAAGCCGGAGGATACGCTGATGTCTAAAGTGTACCCCCGCTCCCTGACCCGTGAAATAAGACTGTATGTGTCCGGTGGCGACGATAGTGTGGTGCTCAACAATCCGTCCTCCAGCGTCAGGCTGCGGATCATCGGGGGAAAGGGACATAAGGCATACAACATTATACACAGCAGGAACCCTGTCCGGTTATACGACAGGAAAAAAGAAACCTATTACGGAGAGGCCTCAAGATTAAAGAAACACATCAGCAGTGATAGTGCAAACACGGCATTTGTGCAAACCGATCTCTACAATACGGCCATTCCCCTGGTGACCGGTTCCATCAACGCAGATGACGGTTTATCATTGGGTGTGGGCATGCAATATAAACAGCGGCAGGGATTTAGAAAGACGCCCTATTCCGCACTGCAACAAATGATGTTTTCTCATTCTTTCAGTACCGACGCCTTTAATATAAAATTCAAAAGCGAATGGATGGAGGCCATCGGCAAAGCCGACATCACGGTCAACGGACAGGTAAAGGCGCCCAACAATACCCAGAACTTTTTTGGTCGCGGCAATGAAACCCCTTTTTACAAAACAGGCGATTATAAAAGGTATTACCGTACGCGGTTTAACTTGTTTACGCTGGAAACAGCATTAAGATGGCGGGGGCAAAAGGGAAGCTCGCTCAGCCTGGGACCCACCGTCCAATATTATCATCTTAACAAGACTGAAAACGAAGGAAGGTTTATTAACCAGGCCTCCATGCTGCATTCCTATGACAGTGCGACGGTGTCTAAAGATAAGGCCCATCTTGGATTGAACATTCATTACGTGCTTGACCAGCGGAATGATCCTGAGTTCCCGACCTATGGTGCCTATGTGGATGTTCAGATAAAGGGCTTTACCGGATTGAATGGTTATTCGAAGTCCTTTGTTCAGGTCATACCGGAATTAGCCTTGTACAAAAGCCTGAATACGCGGCAGACCATGGTATTATGTGACCGGATAGGTGGTGGCATCAGTTTTGGCAAAACCACCTTTTACCAATCGCTGTTCCTGGGAGGAGAAGGCAACCTGTTGGGTTACAGGAAATACCGTTTTGCCGGGCAGAAATCCCTCTATAACAACCTGGAACTGCGCATCGCCTTGTCCGATTTCGGAAATTATATTTTTAAGGGGCAGATGGGACTGGCAGGATTTTATGATATTGGCAGGGTATGGCAATCCGGTGAAGTTTCCAGGAAGTGGCATCAGGGTGTCGGTGGCGGCCTTTATTTTGTCCCTGCTTATATGGCGGTATTCCGATTGTATGCCGGCTATTCCCCCGAAGGCTGGTATCCTTATTTTTCAATGGGATTCAGATTTTAAACCCTTACTATTAGATAAAGTTTGAGAATATGAACACGCAGTATTTAAACCTGATGAAAGACATACCGGAGACGAAAGAGATGAATGTGTTGCTTTCATTAAAACCTTTTGTTTCTTTCCTGGAGCAAAAAATTAAAGAAAAAAAGAATGTAAGAACACCTTTTTTCACCTATGTGCGGGATCGCATCCGGCAATTTGAAGACTGGGACATGCAAATTACCGAGGACAACCTTGAAAAGTTCCGCGATGCCTTTGAACTCGTCTATTTTACCTTATCAGCGCCCGTTACCAATGAAAAGGACTTCTTATGGGCATTAGGTGAACCGTTAACCCCACATATATTCTATGGCACCGGGGCGTTCTACCGTTTATTGACACGTAAAGACGGAAGCATAAGGGATAAATTACTCAACCAGGAGTTACTTCACAATAGGGCGCTTGAAAGGCTGAGGATCATTTATGCATTGGTCCTGGAGAGGTTCTATGGTTTTTCTTATCCTGTCGGCAATGCCATTAAAATTTCAATTCACGATGACAAGGGCGGGTTGAACAAATATTACAAAATAGAATTCGACACCCGGTTTATAGACTTCAGTTTCAAGGGCACCCTCCCTGAAATTGACTTCGCCTATTTCCAAATAATACAAAACAACGAAACGGAGAGCATCGCCTATTTACAAAAAGTATTGCCGCTGAACCGCATCCGTTTTGAAGGTTTTTCCCTGGTGCAGATATTTGATGTCACTACTGAATATGCAGTGGAAAAAATCAAAGATATTATCGTGAACCTGGCTCCCGGACAAAAGGTGTTTTGCAGGGTGATCGACTCCCTCAGGACGCTCTTACACAGCAAGGATACCTACCT
>DASULB010000018.1:0-4097 GCA_036278455.1 Chitinophagaceae bacterium
TCGATTATGAATTGAGCTATGACAAATGGCTCCCTCACCAGGAGCACATTTACCAGGGCGATTTAGATGCAAACTTCAACGGGAAAGATGCGTTCAAAGGCAGCCTATTACCTCCCGGGATGACAGCAGCCGCTTTAGCAGAAGTACCGGGAATAAAGAATGCCACCCATTTCGCGAACAATGATATCGTTTTAAGAGTTGGCAACAAACAATTTTTTCCTAAAGATAATTACCTCGCTGACTCCAGCTTTTTTGATGTTTTCTCCTTCCCTTTTTTATATGGCGATTCGCATACGGCCCTGGACAAACCTCATGCGGTGATATTATCCGAGCAACTGAGTCAAAAGCTATTTGGCAACACTAATCCGGTTGGGAAAACGATTGTGTCGGATAAAAATCAACTGGTCACTGTAACAGGTGTATTGAAGCACGATAACCGGCCCACTCATCTTAAGTTCGATGTAATTGCAAGCTATAACGATACCACGGATTTCTCTGCCAGCTGGTCTAACAATTACACCCATACCTATTTTTTATTAAATCCACATGCCGATCCGGCAACCGTTCAGCGAAAGCTTACCAATGTCCTGCAGAAAAAAGTTTCGGGAGCCAAGGGCATGACGATAGGACAATTGCTTCAAAACGGCAGGAAATATGGTATTTATCTCCAACCGATCAGCACGATACACCTAAACCCTTTTTGGAATCCCTCGGCTGGGAGGGTGGCGGTGACTACCCTGATAGCCATTTCCTTGCTGGGACTAATGATCCTGATCATCGCAGCCATTAATTTTACCAACCTGGCTATTGCCCAGGCCGGCAGCCGGGCAAAAGAAGTGGGATTGAGAAAGGTGATGGGCAGTAGCCGTAAGCTACTGGGAAAGCAGTTTTTAACAGAGTTTTTGATGCAGTGCCTGACAGCACTTTTTATCTCCCTGATCATCATAGAGCTTTGCATTCCCTTGTTCAATCATACCCTGGATATTCACCTTGCCCTGTTTACCCGTTATAATGTGTTCAGCCATGGTTTGCTGCTTATTGGCGTTATTATATTGATTACTTTGTTGTCTGGTTTATATCCCGCCTTTTTCCTGACAGGTTTTCAGCCGGCTAAGGTGCTCAAAGGAAATTATTCCCGTGGTACCGGAGGCATATCTCTGCGCCGGTCATTGCTGGTTGTACAGCTTTTCATCGCGGTCCTTTTCCTTACCGGAACCACTATTATTTTTCTGCAGATCAGGTATATGCAAAAGCGTGACTTGGGTTTCCGTCCGGATCAGGTCATCACCTTCACACTCAGGGGTAATTCCTTTGATCACTATCTTGCCTTCAAAAAGCGCATGGAAACGGTACCGGGGGTTACGGATGTTTCAAGGGCCATGTCGTCATTAGGGGACTTCAACGCCCATAATTCAATCAGCTATGATGGTGAAAACTATAACGCGGCTACCGAACAGGTCGGTTTTGATTATTTCAGGACGCTCGGGATAGAGACTATCCAGGGAAGGGTCTTCTCACCCCTGTATGGCGCGGACACAGTAGACGGCGCCGTATTGAATGAGTCGGCGGTAGCGGCCATGCATCTTAAGAAACCGGTAGGCGCTTCCGTTTCCTTTAACGGCAGTAAGTTTAACGTCATCGGCGTTGTAAAGAACTTTCAGTATCGTGGGGTTGATAAGGCGGTATCGCCCCTATTTTTCTTTATGCAAAAGGAACCTGCCTGGTTTGAAGCCAGGGGAATAGCCTATGTAAAAATAAATGCCACCCGGATGCAACCCGCTATTTTGGCGATAACGAAAATATGGAATGACTTTGTCCCCGCCTATGATTTTAGATACCGGTATGCCGATAAAATATATGCCAGTATACTGGACCGCTATACCCGGCAGGGCAGGATCTTTTTAACCTTTGCCCTGCTCAATATCCTGCTGGCATTTGCAGGATTGTATGCATTGGCTACTTTTCTGTCAAGATCAAAGACAAGGGAGATAGGCGTACGGAAGGTGCTGGGCGCCTCCGATTTTGATATTTTAAAAATGCTGAATAAAGATTTTATCAGGATTGTCCTGATTGCCAACGTGATCGCATGGCCTGTAACATATCTGCTGGCAAAAAAATGGCTGGATACTTTTCCTTACCGGATCGCCATTTCGCCTATCCCTTTAGCTGCAGCTACGATCGCCTCAATGATGATTACTATATTAACGGTGAGCATTCAGGCAAGGAGGGCAGTGAATGCAAACCCGGTAGATGCGTTGAAATATGAATAAGCTTAGCATTTTGAAGCGCTGTTGATAATGGGAGTGGACGTGGCTGTAAAATTAACGGCTCCGTCGGACTTTAGCTTCCGCCATGCACCTGGGACGATACAGCTTTGCACAGCGGCCGTAAAATACAACAACATGATAAAAAATAATTTTAAAATAGCCACTCGGAGCCTTTGGGAAAACAAAGCATATTCCGCGATTAATATTATCGGGCTGACTATCGGACTGGCCGGGCTTGTCTTGATATAACTTTACGCGAATTAGGAATGGAGCTATGAAGCAGGGAATCCTCAGGCAGATGACATATACCGGATTGACCATAAAACGTCTGTGATGGAATCTTTTTGAAATACAACGCCTTGTCCGTTAGCGAAACCAATGAATGCCCTTGAAATATGACTAAAACAACGATGCAAAAGAAGAACCGAAAAATAGGGGCTCCTGAACAAATATTTGCAACCGATAATCAAATAATAAAAGCATGATCCATTTAAAAGACATCGAAAAGTACTACGCAAACAAGGCTGTAAAAACCTATGTACTGCGCTACATTAACATGGAGGTAAAGGAAGGTGAGTTTATTTCCATCATGGGGCCATCCGGTTCTGGAAAATCCACGCTACTGGACATCATTGGCATGTTGGAGAAACCCACAGATGGCGAATATTTCTTTATGGGGGAGGCGGTTCACCGGTTGAGCGAACGAAAAAAAACCGAGCTTTATAAATACCACATTGGCTTTGTATTCCAGGCCTATCATCTCATCGATGAGCTGACTGTATATGAAAATATTGAAGCACCGCTACTATACAAGAAGATGCACGCGGCGGAGCGCAAAAGCAGGGTGGCGGACATTTTAGACCGTTTTAATATCGTAGCGAAAAAAGATTTGTTTCCCAACCAGCTGTCCGGCGGCCAGCAGCAACTGGTGGGCATCGCCCGTGCCATTGTCAGTGAGCCCAAACTGCTCCTTGCCGATGAACCCACAGGTAATTTACAGTCAGCGCAGGGAGACGGCATTATGCAACTCTTTAAAAAGCTGAATGAAGAGGATGGTGTTACTATCATTCAGGTGACCCATTCTGAGATGAATGCTGCGTATGGAAACCGGATATTGCATTTGTTTGACGGGAAGATCATAGAAGAGGAGTTAAAAAAATGAACAGGCGATCTCCTAAGAAGATTAAAAGGAGGATCAATGGATTAAAATTTACCAATGCCAGTCCGATAGAAAACTGAAATTGAATAAAAGACTAAGATAGATATTAAAATGGAATATCATGTTTAAAAATTATTTAAAAATAGCATGGCGTACCCTTTGGAAAAATAAAGGGTATTCGTTAATTAATATCGGTGGGCTTGCTATCGGCCTTGCGGGATTCATAGTATTGCTGCTTTATATGAATTATCAAAAAAGCTTTGATCAATGGTCGCCACAACTGGCAAATATTTATGAGGTAAATAGAAAGGAAAGCATTTCTTCGTCAGATAATAAAGGGCTTTGGAATGCCAGTTGTGATACCCGCATAGCACCATTGCTGAGAAATAACCTTGCCGGAGTGGAAAGCGTGACTAAAGTTATCGGATCTTTCGATCATTCATTTAGTGTAATAGCTGATAACAAAGCGTTTTTAGCGAATACGAGTTTATTTCGTGTCAGTGACAGTTCCTTTTTTAAAGTCTTTCCTTATCCGTTTATTACCGGTAATCGCAACCATGCATTAGACAAAGTTCATTCTATCGTGATTACCGATTCTTTAGCTTTTAAATGGTTTGGTTCGATCAATGTACTTGGCCGGTCTGTTAAAATGAAATCATGGAGAAAAGATC
>DASULB010000019.1:0-4129 GCA_036278455.1 Chitinophagaceae bacterium
AGGGGCACATCTGACCCGAATTTGGATACTTTGGAAGCGGGAAAGGTGGCAGGAATAAGCGGGGTCCAGATGGGACCTGGCGCTACCGCGTTAACGCGGATCCCACGAGAAGCCAATGCAGTGGAAAGGGAACGGGTAAAAGAAACAATGGCCCCCTTGGTGGCGGAATAATCAAGCAGATGAGGACTACCCCGATAAGCCGTTACAGAAGTGGTGTTGATTATGCAAGCTCCCTTGCCCATATGCGGTAATGCAGCCTGTGTCAGGTAAAACTGAGAAAAAACATTGGTTTTAAAAGTCTTAAGCAATTGGTCAGGTGAAATATCACCTATCTTTTCCTGAGGGTATTGAACACCTGCATTATTCACCAGAATATCAATGGCGCCAAAACGCTTCAGTGTTTTATCAACGATCTTTTTACAGTGCGGCGGCCTGCTAATATCCCCGGAGATCAGCAACGCTTCCCCACCTTTCTCCCTCACTAACTCAGCGGACTTTTTCGCATCTTCGTGTTCATCCAGATAAGCGATGACGACACGAGCGCCTTGAGCGGCGAAAGCTACGGCAGTGGCCCTGCCGATACCGCTGTCCCCTCCCGTTATAATGGCCGTCTTTCCGGAAAGCTTTTGTTTTTCCGGATGCTCGGTTTCCTCTTTTTGAGATTTAGGCGTAGGCTTCATTTTATGCTGAACGCCAGGCTGTTTTTTCTGTTTCTGAGGCGGACGTTTCGGTTTTTCCTTTTGAGACTTTTGCATAATCGTTGATATATTAATTAACAATCTAAAGACATGGCAGACTAGGACCTACGGTATTATAAGCTATTCAATATCTATACCAATATGACAGGACGCGGTTGGCCATCGGGCTTACCTGAAAATCTAAGCATATTGCAGAAAAACAACTTTTACTGAAGCATTTTAGGAAAATCACGAGTCTTTAAAACCCTTCCACCATTCACCTGAAGAATGCGAACGAACCATAAAGAAACTTTTATTACAAACTTTCAATGATGTCGTCTCCTGCGGTTTGTTGCTTCGACTTTCAGGTATTGTCCTTTAATGTCCTATTCCCGGCAATATAATCAGTAACGTTCTTCCATTGTGCCTTTTGAACGGCCATCCAGCCAGCCTCAGAAATCACCGTGTTAAGCAGATTGCTGTTTCCCGCCTCAGGATCTTTGTTATTGACAGATTCGTTGATGCCTGTTTACGATGCAATAAGTTAATTCGCTTTTCTTTCTACTTCGAAAGTACCTGTTGCGCTGCTCTTAAAAAAAATCCCCAGTACCGGCATCACAGGAGTTCTTATCAGCAGGATCATGGCTGGGACGAACAGTAAAAGACGCGTGATCAGTCCCCTCTTGCACATCGGTCACCTGAACCCAGTTCTCCCGAAAAGGTCCGGGAAGAAGTGTTTTAATAAAGTCACCTGCACTTGGTCTGAAATTGCCAATAGCGGCCTCGCTGGTCTCATATGGGGACCCCTTTTCATGATAATAAATAAACGTGGCATTTTCTGGGCCTGGTATTTTGCCCCATCATCGGCATTATACATGCTTTTTGGGCTTCATCGAATGCTTCTTTTGCCTTGGCTTCATTGGGATAGGCCTTTTCACTGGAATATCTTTTTGTAAGACCTTTTTCACCTTTTAAAATCTCCCGTGCGCTATTGGTCTTTTCTGGAATCGACATAAATAAGATTTAAAGGCGACTAAACGAATGATTATAGATGGTCATCACAATATTATAAGCCTGCAGACGGTCTTCATTATACAGGGCATTTGCCGGGAGCCGCAGTCGATACCTATGTGGCTACAGGCTTTGATGACGCGGGAATGACCATTGGAACCCTGTCAGGCAAGATATTAACGGATTTAATTTTGACAGGAGAACGTGAATTCAAAACTTTGCTATCTCCTTCCAGGATTAAACCGGTAGCCGGATTTAATAAACTTATACAGCAAAATGTTGATGTGGTTAAGCACCTTGTGAGTGACAGAATCTTTATGGAAGAATTAAAAGAGTTGGCAGAAATGAGCAATGATGAAAGACGGCTTGTTGGCTACAATGACGATAAATTAGCACTTTATAAAGACACAAACGGTAAACTAACCGCCTTAGATCCTGTTTGTCCCCATGCTAAATGTGTTGTTCAATGGAACACCGCTGAACGGAGTTGCGATGGCCCCTGCCATGGTCCGAGGTTTAATGTTGAAGGTCAAATCCTGAATGGTCCTTCTTTGAAGCCTCTTGAAAGAACTCTCCTGGGATGAGGGTGAACCGGGCCGGTAATATACTTATGTAGACTTCAACCAAAAGAATCGACGGAAATTGACTTTTTATCGGCAAGAAATCAATCCAATTATTCTCTATTCTATCCTTCATTATGATTCAAAAAAGGCAGTGAGTTTTGAAATGCTTGCATCGTATTACCTCCTTGCACCATAGAGCGCAAAAACAGGATCAATTCTATTGCTGTATATATCCCATGGTACGAGGTGAGCCTGGTTTGTTTTGCCCACAATCGATCATTGTAAACATTAAAATAACGATCCGAACAGGTAAAACCTTTCGGATCGTCACTAAAGCGTGTGCTTTTTATGAACGTTATGCTTCTTCTTTGCTAGCCTTCCTGTTCACGCTACTTTCTGCAATACCGGAGAGCTTTTCATCAGCCGCCTTCTCATCTTTTAGCGTCTTCACCAGTATTTTCGCCACGTCAGACAGTCCGAGCGTCTTAGCCACATTGATCAGGCCGCCATAGGTGGCAATTTCATAATGTTCAGCTTTCTGACCTGCAAGAATAAGCCCGACGTCTCTGGTCATCGTGTCCCTTTTGGTGTCTGAAATGATACTTTCTCCTTCGGCGATAATTCCCGCCATTGCGTCACACTTCTTTGCTGCGGCCTTTTTCCCGATCATTTCGAAGACCTGTTCAAGCCGAATAACATGTTCTTTTGTTTCATCGCAATGCTTTTCAAATGCCTTGACAAGTTTATCCGTCGTCGCATTCTTTGCCATTTTAGGTAATGTCTGGACAAGATGCTTCTCAGCCCAATATATGTCCTTTAACTCATCTGCAAAGAATTCCATTAACAAAGAATCCTGAACATCGCTTGCTTTTGTATGGTTCATATGTAAAAGATTAGGTGAATCAAGAACTAATATCATTTTATAACACGGAAATATTATGCCAGTTTCTGAGACTGGAGCACGGCCTTCGAAACTTTAAGTCATTCAATGGAAAACACTCCTAAGCATTGATTCTGCTGTTAACATACAACACAGATGTAGAAAATTATACACAATCTTTGGGCATTGGGTAGCGTAAGAAGGATTACCGGCAAATTTAACGGTGATATCACGGATAAACCGCCTTTTGGTATAAAATATGCGTCAACTTGATTATTAAAGTCATAAAGGTGGTTTCATCCTGATGAACCTTGTTTTGAGGCCTACAGCGTTGCCAGAGCAACAAACGATGTTATAACTTAGAGAATATAAAAATAATAGTGAAGGTATTGTTTAGGTCAATTCTTGATTGACAAAAGGCAAACATCTAGACGGCCCATTTAAAACAGATATCGCCGAAGCCCGTACTTTCTTAAAGTTCATTTCGTAGGTTTTTACCAATAGTGTTTATAGACTGGTGTCTGTCTTCCAGCCGCATAAACATTCATAAATGCCATAAAGATGCCCGGAATGATCACCGCAGGCATCGTACGGTTTTGTCAAAGTCTTCTTTTTATTAAAAAATTAAATATCATACCATGTTTTATCACATCAAAGAATTACAGTTCAATGCGAAAGTTTCTAAGCCAGACCCTGGCTTTGCCCGGCTTCTTCTGGAACAATTCGGCGGAGGGAATGGAGAACTAAAGGCAGCCATGCAATATTTTGTCCAGGCCTTTGCGGCAAAACAGCCCTTCCCGGACAAGTATGATTTGCTTATGGATATCGCGACAGAAGAGTTCAGCCATCTTGAAATCGTCGGTGCAACGATACAAATGTTGATGGACGGGGTGAATGGAGAGTTAAAGAATGCAGTTGAAAACATGGATTTAATGAAGCTCCTGGGGGGAAAAGCAGCAAAAGAGGGTTATATCCACGACGCGATAATGCATCCCGAT
>DASULB010000020.1:0-10796 GCA_036278455.1 Chitinophagaceae bacterium
ATAAACGGCTCGGCCAACAACTATCAGACCAGGGTGAACAGCGAAGGTGATATCAAAACCTGGGGCTGGGCGTTGGGTGGAGATTACCTGTTGCCGAAGAACTTTCGGCTCTCAGCAAATGTCTCTTACAACAAGATGTCCCACGTTCCGGATGATGTATTCGCCCAGTTCAATACTCCTGATTACCGGGTCAATGTCGGCATCGGAAACCCGGATCTCTATAAGGGATTCGGATTTCAGGTCAATTACCGTTACCAGGACGCTTTTAATTATGAAGGCAGTTTTGCCATAGGTCCTATCCCCGCGGTAAACACCGTTGATGCGCAGGTAAATTATAAAATTCCTAAATATAAGCTGATGCTTAAACTAGGCGGAACCAATATCCTGAACCATTATTACCGCAATGCCTTCGGTAACCCGATGATCGGTGGCCTGTATTACCTGTCAGTGGGCTACAACGTATGGTGAGTAGTGTACGTATGATGGGAACAAATCTTGCTGGTTTTTCAAAATCAGCCAAAATACCCGTTTAGTGCCGGCGCGCGGCTTTCAACAGGACCGGCAGACATTTTCAAACCGAATGAGTGGACCGCCGGGCCCGGAAGGTTCATGCAAAGGTGCATGCAGCGGTCATCCTGTAGACATCACGACGAAGTTGAACAGCCTCAGAGATCGGTGTTCTTCCAGGGATAGTCCCTTAATGTTTGCATAAGCCCCCGGTTTCTCAGGATGCCATCGAGACCTTCGATATGTCTGTAATGGTGCAGGTCAGTGCCCAGGTAAGAGACCGACTGCTTCTGAAGCAGTTTGAAGGCGGCCTTTTTCACTTCTTTGCCGTAATGACCGGTCAGAGAAAGTAAATTCAACTGAAGTTCGCATCCGACGTCGATCAGTTTCTGATACTGTTCCGGCTCGCGGTGATAATACCCGTATCGTTCGGGATGCGCAATGATGGGTTCATAACCTTTCATCTGTAACTGGTACAGGAATTCATGCAATTGTAAGGGCGGGGCGATAAAGGATATCTCTACCAGCAATTTCTTGCCCGTCAGGGTCAATAACGGCTCATCGTTGCGCATGAGCTCAATGAGGTCCGCATCTAAAAAATACTCAGCGGCGGCCGTCAGGTCCACCGGGATATCACGCAACTTTAGCTCCTGACGGACGCTTTCACAGCCCGGCAATATAGTGGAAGCGTCATTCGGATAATAGCCCTGTTTGATGTGTGGGGTGGTGATAATCCTGCTATAGCCCATCTCATGCAGAGACGTAATGAGCGAAACAGAGGTCTCCATGTCAGGAGAACCGTCATCTATCCCCGGAATCAGGTGAGAGTGAAGGTCCGTCCCTAAGAAGGAAAAATCACCGGAAGAATCCCCGGTGTTATTTTTTGTGAAAATGGGAAATTTCAAAACACTTGTCTCCTTAAAGCTTATATGTTTTCGGAAGCATAGCCATTATGCTCGGAGGGTGTCAAATGATCTCCATGGTTCGCAATGTCCAGCTCTTCAAATTTGGAATTATTGCTTTTGTATTCGGGGACCATATCCTTCATCATTTGCACCACTTCCCATACATTGCCCTGATGCGCTGTTTTGATCAGCTTTTGTATTTGTCGTTTTACCAGAGGATAATCATAGACCCTCACCTTTGCGATCATGATCTTCTCATGATAGGTGGGGATAATGTCTTCTTTTTTGGCCAAAAGTTCCTCATAAAGTTTCTCGCCCGGACGCAGACCGGTATATACGATCTCAATATCGGTTCCCGGTTCCAAACCCGAGAGCTGGATCATTTTTGATGCGAGATCAGCGATCTTTACCGGCGTTCCCATATCAAATACAAAGATCTCCCCTCCCTTGCCCATGACACCCGCCTGTAATACCAACTGGCAGGCCTCGGAGATGGTCATGAAATAGCGGGTGACCTCCGGATGCGTCACGGTAACAGGTCCGCCTTTCTCAATTAATTTTTTAAACCAGGGAACGACAGAGCCATTGGAACCCAACACATTTCCGAAACGGGTGGTGATAAAAACCGTGTGTCCGTCAGTCTTCACGCTGCCATCTATACGGCCATTGACGTGGTCGGTATTGTGCAGGTAGTTATTCAGGGATTGGGCAAGGATCTCGGCAAGCCGCTTGGAGGCGCCCATCACATTCGTAGGATTTACCGCCTTGTCAGTGGATATCATCACGAACTTATCCACATCATAAGCAACGGCCAGTTCAGCCATGTTCATGGTTCCCATTACATTATTAAGCACAGCCATATCCGGGGCCCTTTCCATTACAGGAACATGTTTATAGGCAGCCGCATGAAAGACGATCTGGGGATGGTAGTGGTTATAGAGATGCTCCATCTGCCTCCTGTTACAAACATCCCCCAGGAAAGGATGGAAGTTCAACTCCGGGTAATACTCCTTTAATTCAAGGAAAAGATCGTGCAGTGGGCTTTCTGCCTGATCACATAAGATCACCTTGGCGGGACCAAAAGCGGAGACCTGCCGCGCCAATTCACTCCCGATAGACCCTGCCGCGCCGGTGATCAGGATCACTTTGTCAGATAACTGCATCGAAAGGGCCTCATCATCCATGATAATGACATTCCTGTTGAGCAAATCTTCAATACGGATATCCTTGATCTGCTTCATCTTTAACCCTGACTGCATCCACTGTGCCATGGGCGGTATCTGCTGCGCCTTTATCTTATGCTGCAGGCACCATTCTACGATAGCCTCTTTGTTAGGACTGCTTTGTAATGCATCGGTGATCACTAACTGGCTAAAATGGTATTTACTTAATAACTTATCCAGGACATTGGGTGCAGCACGATGTATGGGTACTCCTTCCAGCTGCGTCCCCCAACTATATGCGTCATCCTCAATGAAGGCCACTACCCGTACCAGATGTTCCTCCTTGGCTTTGGATTGCAGTACGTCCCGGGTAATGGAACCGGCATACCCCGCACCGTAAATGACGACATTGGACCTGGCGATGTGTTTACCATTCACATTCATGAGTTGATCAAAAATCACCTTGACTATCAACCGGTATAACAACATCATGGCGAAGGCGCAGAGGAAGGCGATCAGGATGACCGAATAAGGCATAAAGAAAGCACCTCCCTGAACATCCTGAATGGCATTGATGACGGCATAAATGCCCGTAGAACATATAATGGCTACCAATATACGCCAGGCATCCTGCAGACTGGTATGCCGGATGATGCCCGCAAAGGTTCTGAATATGATAAAAGTGCAGCTATTGACCAATACAACGGTCAACACTATATCCAGCCAGTTAAATGTCGCTATGTGCGGAAGATCAAAATTAAAACGGAGGAGAAAGCCGATGATCACAGCCATTAATGCGCAGAAAAGATCAATAAGATAGATGACCCATCTGGGTAATACGCGTAACCGGGATAATGTTAATTTCATGGGTGGTTTATTAGAATCAAATCATTCCTATAATTCACAAGGATATTTTTATCCAAAAAATTTCATAGGATATGCTCACGTCGTCTAATCCCTTCAATTACTTTTGACTTCCATCAGTAATCAAAAACCATTCCATTGTCCATTACTGTAAAAGTACAATGAAATATAAGCATATTATGATATTCATTTAATAAAATATATTATTTAAGAACTCTATAAAAGCCAGTATCATTCAATTATAAACGTCACCCCCCTCAGTAAGGCCGATAGATGTCTGATGGTAATATTGAAGATGACCTGCCGGAAAATATTTTTTCATTAAATCTTCAAAGGATCATCCACGGTAAGACTTTATTACAATGACCAGCCAATGGTAATAGTCCATTCCTTAATAAAGACAGCTTAACAGACGGCGCGGTCCTGTCTAAATGCTAATAAAATAAATTACAGGATGCCGTGGCGGGAGGCAACCCTAAACAGCGGATTAATTGAGCGGGGAATTCAGGGTTCCGGCCCCCTGCCATCATGCGGTTTCTCTGTTAAAAATTGTGAGGGACCGGACTTAACCTAAATCATTTTGAAATGCTTATAGGCTACCCATTCGCTCCATCCATGACAAAGATATACCGTCGAGGTAAGAACCATCGAAGACTAAAGGAAAAGCCATCATTGCTTTCGGGATCGTCTATTTAAAGGCGGGCACCGTTTAACAGGCGATACTGTTCGTGGCCAACCGGCTTTACAAAAAGCTTTTCAGCCGTCGTAATCCCAGACTGGTCCGGAAAAAGACATCGATTGTCAAGCCATCTCTGACAGGAACAGGCCCCATAAACGATAAAAGGGATAAAAAAAGGAAGCCGAACTTGGGATATTGGCTTCCTGCAATGGAATCAAAACCGTCCGCCAACCTACTGTTCCCCGGAGGTTAAGATTCCAAAGACCAGTTATGTGTTATAGTCAACCAGGTAAATATATTAATAAAGCATTATGTTATGCATGCTGTTACACGATCATCGCGGCTGCTACCGTTTCATTGGTGGTTTCGTCTATCAGTATCAGTGATCCGCTATTCCTGTTTTCGCGGTATCCGTCAAACATCAGGGGTTGTGTTGTGCGCAGGTGTACCTTAAAGATATCGTTCATCCTGACATCCTGAGTATCGGTAATGCGTTGGAGCGTATTGATGTTGATCTTATAATAGATCTCCTTGATCACAGACCGGACTTCCCTTGTGGTATGCCTTAAGAAATATTTGGCACCGGGTTGCGGGCCCCGTGGGTTTAACCAGCACATCATGCAATCTATATCCTGGGAGACTTCGGGCTGGTTGTTCTCCGTGACGATCATATCCCCCCTGCTTACATCAATATCATCTTCGAGCGTCATGGAAACGGACATCGGTGGGAAAGCCTCCTCCACCGGCCCCTTAAAAGTATCAATGGATTTGATGGTGGAATTAAGCCCGGAGGGCAGTATGGTGACCTTATCCCCGGGACGAAAGATCCCTCCTGCTACCCGGCCCGCATAGCCACGGTAATCATGGTACGCATCAGAATGCGGACGGATAATGGTCTGTACGGGGAAACGCGCGTCAATGTGGTTTTCATCACTGCCGACATGCACGGTTTCCAGGGTGCTGAGAAGCGTACCACCCTGATACCAGGGCATGTTGTCGGAATGGTTGACCACGTTATCCCCTAAAAGGGCGCTGATGGGGATAAAACGGATATCATTGACATCCAGTTTGCTGGCGAATTCCGTATAAACTTCCACAATCCCGTTAAACCTTTCTTCAGCATAATCTACCAGGTCCATTTTATTTACACAGACAATAAGATGCGGTATCTGCAACAGGGAAGCGATATAGGAATGCCGGCAGGTTTGCTCCATCACCCCGTTACGGGCATCGATCAGGATGAGTGCCAGGTTGGCCGTGGAGGCACCCGTGACCATGTTTCGGGTATATTGGATATGCCCGGGCGTATCAGCAATAATGAATTTACGTTTAGGCGTTGCAAAATACCGGTAAGCCACGTCAATGGTAATGCCCTGCTCCCGTTCCGCTTTAAGGCCATCGGTTAAAAGGGAAAGGTCTATGTTTTCCAACCCCTTTCGCTCGCTGGAGCGTTTCACCGCCTCCATCTGGTCTTCAAAGATGGATTTTGAGTCATAGAGCAGGCGACCAATCAGGGTACTTTTACCGTCATCCACGCTGCCAGCGGTCGTAAAACGTAATAATTCCATGGAGTGCTATAATAATTTAAAATTGAAAATCTTTGTTCAAAGGCTATATGCATGCAAAGTATAAATAGCCTTATTTTTTATTTTGACAATCAGCAGTTTATCACCTAAAAATAACCTTGCTTTTTTCGGTCTTCCATGGCCGTATCAGAGCGTTTGTCATCACCGCGGTTGCCTCTTTCGGTCTGCCTGGAGGCGGCAACTTCAACGACGATCTTTTCAAGAGTGTCTGCATCCGATTCGATGCCTCCGGTGATGGTGATGTCCCCCAGGGTCCGAAAGCGGATCTTTTTGGTTACCACTTCTTCCCCATCCCTCAACTCCAAATAGTCCGATATGGGCAGCCAGGTATCCAGGCGGTTGACCACTTCCCGCTCATGGGCGAAATACAAGGATGGAATTTCAATGCCCTGCTGCAGGATGTAATTCCATACATCCATCTCCGTCCAGTTACTGATCGGAAATACACGGAAATGCTCTCCCAGGCTTTTACGTCCGTTGAATATATTCCACAGTTCGGGGCGCTGGTTCTTAGGATCCCATTGGCCAAACTCATCACGATGGGAGAAAAAACGCTCTTTGGCCCGGGCCTTCTCCTCGTCTCTGCGGGCGCCCCCGATGGCCGCGTCGATCTTATGCTTTTCTATAGCATCCAGTAAGGTGACAATCTGAAGCGTATTCCGGCTGGCGTTGAGACCGGTCTCCTCCTTCACCCGGCCCTGATCGATGGAATCCTGCACGGAACCGACAATCAATTGCACGCCCATCTCCTGAACCAGCTTATCCCGGAAAGCCAAAGCCTCCGGAAAATTATGTCCCGTATCCACATGGACCAGGGGCATGGGTATCTTCGCCGGCCAGAAAGCCCTGCGGGCCAGGTGGGTGACCACAATGGAGTCCTTACCGCCGGAGAACAAAATCGCCGGGTGATCAAACTGTGCTACCACTTCACGAATCACAAAAATAGCCTCTGCTTCAAGTTCTTGTAAATGGTCCAGATAATATTTATGCATCATCTAAAATTATAAACAGCTATTATTAAACAATTGATTGTCAATTAAGTTATCTCATTATCATCCAAATGATCACCCCTTCGCGCAGGCAAAAATATTAAAAATATACCAATTCGATAGAGTAACTATACTTAAATTTAACAACTGCCTTATTTATTTACAACTTTACACTTATTCGTCTCTTACCGGATCAAGACTTTCGATATCCCAGATTCGGCCAGATAAACGATATTATTTTGCTGATCGATTCTTCCGGTGTTTCCCTCGAAGAATCGATGCGGATATCCGGGTTCTCAGGATATTCGTAAGGTGATGATATACCGGTAAAATGCGCGATTTCTCTCATCCGCGCTTTACGATATAATCCCTTGGTATCTCTTTTCTCACATATCTCGATGGGTGTATCGACAAAGACTTCCACGAAAGTCTCTTTACCCAGCAAGGTTCTCAACTGCCGCCGCTTTTCACGAAAAGGAGAAATAAAGGCGGCGATGACTACCAAACCAGCCTCCATCATCAATTTAGCCACTTCGCCTACGCAACGGATATTTTCATTGCGACCGGCATCCGAAAAGTCCAGATCTCTATTCAATCCCTTCCCTACATGATCACCATCCAGGATAAAAGTATGAATTTCCCTTTCCTGGAGGTAACGTTCCAGCATATTGGCCAGGGTAGATCTTCCCGAACCGGAAAGCCCGGTAAACCAAATTACGAGGGAGCGATGGCCATTCAAATGATGACGGTCAATCATGCCTGTCTTCTGATCGTGAGGCATTATCTATAATTTCCCGCGATCCTTCATAAGTTCATCCTTTATCGTAATGAACCCATACAAAAAGGATGCAAGTTACACCATTATACAAGTTAGAAGAAGGAGGATCTTTAAAAAATTCCTTACCCCTGACCTCACGGGAATAGATCGATCATGATGTTGATCCATACTACGGGTCCGGCGAAGCATCGCCAGAGACAGCCAAACACCTGCAATCACCGCAAAAGCATCCCTGTATAAAACAACAAAACCACCCAAGGGTGGTTTTATCAGGAAACAGGGAACAAAGTAAGATGCTGATTGGGGGATCGTCCTCAAAAAACGCTGGATTCGATCATCCTGATTACCCTGGATAAATCCTCGTCCGCAAGATTTGATCCCGAAGGCAGGCACAGTCCTTTCTCAAACAGATCCTCACTTAAATGATCCCCATAATAAGGATTCGCCTCAAATACCGGTTGCATATGCATGGGTTTCCATAACGGGCGGGATTCGATGTTTTCTTTTTCCAGGGCCAACCTGATGTCTTCCCGGGTCACACCACCGGTATGCTCCGGATCCACGAGTATCGTCGTCAACCAACGGTTGCTGAAGGAGCCTTCCGGCTCCGGCAAAAATTCAACACCCGGCACACCACTCAGTTCCTCCGCATAACGTTCATAGTTTGACCTGCGCTGTTCTACTCTTTGTGAAAGCACCTCCATCTGTCCGCGACCGATGCCCGCACACACGTTGCTCATCCGGTAATTATAACCAATCTGAGAGTGTTGGTAATGCGGCGCGGGGTCACGTGCCTGGGTGGCCAGAAAACGGGCATTCACGATCAGTTCCGGGTCCCGGGCCACCAATGCCCCGCCTCCCGAGGTAGTGATGATCTTGTTACCATTAAAAGACAGGATGCCCATCCTGCCAAATGTTCCGGCAGCCTGGTCGTGGTAAGTGGACCCCAGTGCTTCCGCGGCGTCTTCTATGACCGGAATATCAAATTGGTTGGCCACTTCCATGATCTCCTTCATCCTCGCTGGCATCCCGTACAAATGAACCGGAATAATCGCCTTCGGTTTCTTCCCCTTTTTAAGACGGTCCCGGATGGCTAAATCCAGAAAGGCAGGCGACATATTCCAGGTCTCCTCTTCACTGTCTATGAATATGGGCGTTGCCCCAAGATAAGCGATGGGATTGGCGGAAGCTGAAAAAGTGAAACTCTGGCAAATGACTTCGTCGCCCGCCTTTACTCCCAACATGATCAATGCCAAATGAATTGCCGCTGTCCCTGAACTCAGCGCCGCCACCTCAACCTCATTTCCCAGAAACATCGCAATGTCCTTTTCAAAGCCATCCACCAGGGGGCCAAGGGGGGCGATCCAGTTGGTATCAAAAGCTTCTTTAACGAATATAGCTTCACCGCCACCCATATGGGGAGAGGAAAGCCAGACTTTTGTTTTATTGCCTGTAAGGGTTGGTTCCATTTTAAAAATATTGATTATTCCCGTCTTAACAAATCCAACGCCAAAGTTATCACATTAGGATAATTTCATCAAAAGAACTAATGGTGAACTGCGGAAAATATTCGCTTCCCAGGCTTTCGGACCGTGGGTGTATTTGATGGCTATTCTCCTCAAAGCCTATGGTCATCCAACCCAGCTTATTGGGGGCGATAAAATCCTTTTCGAAATTGTCCCCGATATAACAATAGGTCCGGCCAGGATATTTATCCATAAAATATTGATAGTTTCGGAGAGCGGGCTTTGTCGAGCCAAATTCTTCAGAAACAATGATATCAGAAAAATAATGGGCAATGCCCAGGGCTTTTATCTTATTTCTTTGTGAAACACTCCTCCCATCCGTCATCAGACCGGCAGTATACCGTTTGTTTTTAAGCTGATCGAGGAAATTCTCTGCCCCCACCCTCAACCTGATATCGGGCATGTGATGGCGGTAAATATCAAGCAATTGGGAAATGGTAAAAGGATAACCATACCTGTCAATCAGCGTTTGAAGCGGGTCCCCGGATTTAAAATATGCCGAAAGCAGCTCTTCATAAGGGTCCCTGAACCTATGGGATATGATAAAATCAGCGATCTGCCTGAAACCCGACTTTAAATACGCCAGTTCCTCATATAAGGTATCATCAAGGTCCAGCACAACAACAGCCTGATTTTTAATCCCTATTGACATTTCTACTGTTTAAAGGACATAATCCGGTCAAATTCCACCGTTGATAAAAAAAGCATATCGCATACTGATATTGTACGACAGGCAGCGCATTGGGCCGAAGGCCCCAGGCTTTCTTCGTTCTCTTTTATATTCATCAGTTTTGGTAAAATACCTTCCCGAGGATATTTTGCCCTTAATTCCTTCGCCGTGGTCTGCTTTACTTCTTCAGTTTGTTCAGCACAAATCCTTCAGGCAATTGATATGATACGGAGATCCTCTTCTGAAGTGCTTGTTTTACTGCGGAGTTTCCATTGGTAACGACCCAGTCTACACGGGGATCCCTGAAAACGCCAGGATTTTCCAGGACGAACTGGCTATTAATATACAGGCACGGACCGGGCCGGTGCATATATCCGATCATTTGGGCATTTCCGGTCCATTCACTGATCAGCGGCTCACTTGCCTTTACATATTGATTCAACGCCTTTCCCAATAAAACGGCCTCCCTGTGTTCTTTTTTATCCGACCGCAATCCATTAACCGTTACCCCGGCATCCAGGATCACAAGAAGGAAAATCACGATGATCGTCAGAAATCTGATTTGTTTTCCGTATCCTCCATAGTGATCATACAAATAAAAACAAACTAAAAACGCTACCGCTACGGCCACCGGCAAGATGGATACCATATAACGATAATGATTCTGGTATCCCATAATCAGGATAAAAAAGGAAGCCAGCATCCCGATGGTTAACCAGCAATAATTTTTAACACGTCGATCAAGTTTATCCTCTCCCCCTATCAATCCTAATATTATTATTAATATCAATATATTAAAAGTATAATAGAAGGGCAATAATTTTAACTGTGGAAGTATCTGTATTCTCAAATCGTGAAGGGCCTTCGGAATTAATATTCCGATCAAGGTACTCATTGAATAGTCTCCGATATGAGGATCCAGGAACGATACCATATTACTGGCACCCGGGCTGGATTCCAGTATCAGCCGATAAACGGGAAACCTGACAATCAGATGCCCGGGAAACAGCGGGCTGCAAAGCCAGACACCAAACACCAGGGCAGGTATAAACAGCAAATATTTGCTCCATAGCTGCCGCCTGCTCCAGAGCCACGCGATAAGCCCCAGGGATAACAGTAATAGATAATC
>DASULB010000021.1:0-36244 GCA_036278455.1 Chitinophagaceae bacterium
ATCAAGCACATTCTCATGACTTTGTTTATGTTCCCATTTTTCGGAATTGAGAATATACAGTTGGATGTATTCTGGCTTAGGTGTATATGTAGAAGGTATATTTACGATGGGCTCATCACTCCTCTGTGTCAATGGTATTCCTGGGCAGCAGCAGTCATGACCATGATTACGGGTAAAATAAGAAGTAGTAGTAAAATTCTCATGGGGAAAGGATTCCTAATAAGGAACAAGATAAGCAAAAAGAGAATAAATTTTTGCTGGTGTCCCGGCATTTATATCACAGCCATACGCTATAAGTATGCGTAAATAGGTATCCTTCGGAAGGATGCCTTATTGCATGATGCAGGGGCTTGTGCCCTTTGCAGAAACGGGGGCAATGCAACTCAATGACTGTGGGACAATGACTCAGTGGGTTTCTGCGCTTTATCTGTTACTTTTTGTTTTGGCAGCATGCGAAACAACAATTCTTCCAGGTCCTTCATGTTGTTGATCCGTTCGATCACCAGCATGAAATTTTTACCCACCTGTTTCAAACGGATGTTATTGACTTCGGTTTGAATAAAGTGAAGCACATGCTGAAAGAGGTCCGACTCAAAATAAGCGGAATCCGGGTTACTGATAAAATAACAACGCGCCTTATTGTTTTTCAGGATGATCTTCTCAAAGCCGATCTTCATGGCTATTTTCCGGCAACGAAGCGCTGAGAACAAAGCATCTGTCTGGGGAGGAACAGGCCCGAAGCGATCGGTAAGCTCTTTGCGAAAATCATCCAGCTGCTGGTCGGTATCCAGGTTGTCAAGCTGCTGGTAGAGGCTCAGGCGCTCGGTAATACTTTCCACATATTCATCCGGTATGAGTATCTCCTGATCGGTATCCAGCGTACAGTCGGAGATAAATTCCTGTTTCTCCTCCAGTTGTTGTTTAAACAGATCCTTGAATTCCGTTTGTTTTAACTCACGGATGCTTTCATCGAGGATTTTATGATACATATCGAACCCGATCTCCGCGATAAAACCACTTTGTTCTGAACCCAGCAGGTTGCCGGCCCCGCGGATGTCAAGGTCACGCATGGCTATCTGGAAGCCGCTCCCCAACTCACTATGTTGCTCCAGGGTCTGTAACCGCTTCCGCGATTCGGTGCTCAGGGTGCTCATGGGTGGCGCCAGCAGGTAACAGAAAGCCTTTTTATTGCTGCGCCCTACCCGGCCGCGAAGCTGGTGCAGGTCGCTCAATCCAAAATGATGCGCGTTATTGATGATGATGGTATTGGCATTGGGAATGTCCACGCCGCTTTCTACAATATTGGTACATACCAGCACATCATAGCGGTGATTGATAAAATCCAGGATGGTTTTTTCCAATTGATCCCCTTCCATTTTCCCATGGGCGTGCGCCACTTCCAGATCGGGGCACAGCCCCTGAATAATTCCAGCCATTTCCCGGATGCTCTGTACCCGGTTATGGATAAAAAACACCTGTCCTCCCCGCTCCGCCTCAAAATAGATTGCCTCTCTGATCAGGTCTTCGTTAAAGACATGTACCTCCGTCTGGATAGGCTGGCGGTTAGGGGGCGGTGTATTGATGATAGACAGATCGCGTGCGCCCATCAGGGAAAACTGCAGCGTTCTCGGAATGGGAGTTGCCGTTAAGGTCAGCGTATCCACATTGACCTTGAGCTGTTTGAGCTTCTCCTTGGCCGACACCCCGAATTTCTGCTCCTCGTCCACAATCAATACACCGAGGTCCCTGAACTTGATATCCTTGCCCAGCAGGGAATGCGTTCCTACGATGATATCGATTTTCCCCTCTTTCAGTTTCTGAATGGTCTCTTTCTTTTCCCTGGCCGATTTAAAGCGGTTGATAAAGTCCACGGTACAGGGAAAATCCTGCAATCTTTCAGAAAAGGTCTGGTAATGCTGGTAAGCCAGGATGGTCGTTGGCACCAGGATAGCTGCCTGTTTGCTGTCAGCCACAGATTTAAAGGCGGCTCTTACGGCCACTTCGGTCTTACCAAAACCCACATCGCCACACACCAGCCGGTCCATGGGCGATTCGGACTCCATGTCTTTTTTGACATCCATGGTCGCCTTGCTCTGATCAGGGGTATCCTCAAAAATAAAAGATGCTTCCAGCTCCGTCTGAAGATAGGTATCCGGTGAATGGGCAAAGCCTTTCTCCGCCTTGCGGGCGGCGTATAACTTTATCAGATCTTTTGCGATATCCTTTACCTTGCTCTTGGTCTTCTCTTTCAGCTTGTTCCAGGCATCGCTGCCAAGCTTGTTCACCCTGGGGGCCACACCTTCCTTACCACTGTATTTGCTGATCTTATGCAGTGAATTGATGTTCACATACAGGATATCATGGTCTTTATAGAGAATACGCACCGCTTCCTGAACATGACCGTTCGTCTCAATTTTTTCCAGACCACTATAGACCCCTACCCCATGATCAATGTGCGTTACGAAATCACCCGGCTGAAGCTCACGAAGTGTTTTCAGGGTCAGCGCCTTGTTTTTATTATAAGCCTGCTTGACCCGGTATTTATGATAGCGCTGAAAAATCTGGTGATCCGTATAGCATACCCACCGGTGGTCATGATCGATGAAACCCTGGCTGATCGCCACCGGAACGGAATAAAAGGGGATATCTTCCCGCAGATCCTCAAAAATGGCATTGATGCGGTTAAGCTGTTTGGGATTCTCCGAGAAGATATACAGGGAATAACCCTCCGTCACGTATTTCTTCAGATCCGCTATCAACAGGTCAAAACGCCGGTTGAAAACGGGTTGCGGTGCCGTGTTATACCGGAAAGTCTCGCTTTCCGGGCCCTGTTGTTTGGAAGATTCGCCAAATTCAATAACCTTCCGCTCCTTCAGCCAGTCACGAACGGCTTCTGAGGTATTGAAGTCCTCCGGGGACAGCGGAACGGCCTGTTGTTCCTCCTGAAAGACCGGTTCTTTCACTTGTGTGGTGCCTGCGTCACTGCTGTTTAGAAAATGATGTAACTTCTCCTCCAGGGCCTCCAGCGTCTCCAGTAAGAAAGTCTGGTTACTCACCCACCACACGGTGCGCGCGGGCAAAAACTCAAAGAGGGATGTTTTGTCCGAGCGCCCGCCACGGATTTTCATGTTGGGGATCAGGGTAACCTGCAAAAGTTTCCGCTCACTGAGTTGCGTCTCAGGATCAAAAATGCGGATGGAGTCTACTTCATTACCAAAGAGTTCAACACGATAAGGCTTATCATTGCCAAAGGAATAAATGTCAAGAATACCGCCACGCATGGCAAACTGCCCGGGTTCATACACAAAATCACTTCTCTCAAAGCCCGCCTGTATCAACCTGCCCAATAATGCATCCAGATGTAATTCATCGCCAGATTTGATCTGGATCATGGCCGATGAAAACGCCTGGGGACGGATCACCTTTTCAAAAACAGCTTCGGGATAAGTCACCAGGATCTTTTTGCGCACCTGGTCACCCGTGAGCTTCATCAACGCCTCGGTACGCAGCATCAGGTGACTGCCGTTCATCACATCAAAAAAACCGGATTTCTTAAAAGAGTCAGGGAAATAAAAAATGTCAAGCGCATGCAGAATATTTTCCAGGTCATTCTGGAAATAGGCGGCTTCTTCCTTGTCATTCAGGATAAAAACATGGTTGTAATCGAGATGGCTCCAGACCGCGCCCGCCAATAAGGCCGATGAAGCGCCGGTAAGCCCTTGCAGTGAAAGATGCGCAGAACCGGGCATAGCTATCCTGTCCGCCAGCTCTTTCAGGCGGTTATCTTCACGATAGGTATTAAATAAAGTTTCCAGATTCATCCCGCGGACGCAAAGTTACGACAATAGCGATTGCCGTAAAGTTAAAATTTTACCGCTTCCGCACGACCGGGAGACGGGCCGGCCCTCGGTGCTTGTTTTGTCACCTTACTCAGGCACAGACGGCGAATTTTTGAACAAAACCCCTCAAAGGTTTGCGCGCTGCAATTTTTGTCATATCTTTTTGCCCAAATTTAAGATTATGGCTGCTGCACCCTGGCGAAAAGGCATTGTTACCCGCATTACACAGGAAACCGAGAATACGCGGCGTTACTGGATCAAAATCCCGGAGGTGGAGCAATTTGATTTTAAGCCAGGACAATTTGTAACACTGGATTTCCCCATTTCTGAGAAACCCGCCAGGCGCTGGCGGAGCTATTCCATCGCCTCTGCACCCAATAACACCAATGAGATCGAACTCGTCATTGTATTGCTTGAAGGCGGCGCGGGAACCACCTGGCTTTTTAACAACGTCACAGAGGGCTCCGAAATCCCGGTGCGCGGGCCACAAGGGGTATTTACGCTGCCCGATGAAATAGATTCGGATATATTTTTCATCTGTACCGGTACAGGCATAGCGCCTTTCCGTTCCATGCTGCATCATATCAGGGATACCGGACTTCCCCGGTATAAAAACATCTACCTGCTTTCCGGCACGCGCATGCAAAAGGACCTGCTTTATCATACCGAAATGATCCAGGTAGCAAAAGACCTCGAAAACGTTCATTACCTCCCCACCCTTTCACGGGAGAAATGGGAAGGAAGGACTGGTTATGTGCATCCCATCTACGAGGAATTACTCACTGCAAAACAACCGGCCCATTTCTATCTTTGCGGCTGGAAGGAAATGATCAACGAGGCCAAACAACGCATCACAGGTTTGGGATATGAACGTAAAATGATACACCAGGAGTTGTACGGATAATCTTCAAAAAGATGTCCTTTCGTGGAAACAGGACATTTGTGAAAACCCCGTTCAAATGTCCGGTACCAAATTGCCCCCCGCAATCCAAGCCATTTCAGCAGGTATACTGTAATGCAGGCGATCACCATGATGGCCGATGCCTCCTGAGAAGCAGGGAATCCTTTTTTTTGCTTAACAGCCATACTGGTTGCCGCGATCATTTTGGCGCGAAAAGGGAAAAGGGCAATAATGGTCAAACACTGTTAAACGCGAACGGCGTTCCCGACAGTAAGACAGGGTTACCTGAGAAAGGCCCCGCTACCTTTATGGCCCGAAGGCCTCCACCGGGATGATCTTCTTATAGCGGAAAGACTTCCGTTCTTGCTCGGGTGATGGTTTAACGAATCAATGGTCCGGACTCAGGGCTGGGTGATCGCTTTCAGGACGATATCGTTCACTTCGCTTAATTTAATCCTGTCCTGCTTCAGCGAATCCCGGTAACGGATCGTCACTGTTTCATCCTCTTTTGTCTGATGATCGATGGTCACGCAAAACGGTGTTCCGATCGCATCCTGACGACGATAACGCTTACCAATGCTGTCCTTTTCCTCATACCGGCAATAAAATTGCGTTTTGCATGTATCCATTAATCCGCGGGCGATCTCCGGAAGTCCGTCTTTTTTGACCAGCGGCAAAACGGCCAGCTTCACAGGCGCAAGATAGGCGGGAAACTTCATGACACTGCGGGAATCGGTTTTTGCCGGATCGGCAGTGGGCACCGGCTCTTCGGCAAATGCTTCACTCAGCACCATCAACAGCGTACGGTCCAGGCCGATGGAGGTCTCCACCACATAAGGTACATAATTCTTATTGATCTCCGGATCGAAGTACTGTATTTTCTTTTTTGAAAACTCCTGGTGCCGGCTCAGATCATAATCTGTACGGGAATGAATGCCCTCCACTTCCTTGAAGCCGATGGGATAATTATATTCTATGTCCACTGCTGCGTTGGCGTAGTGGGCCAGTTTCGCGTGGTCATGGTACTGAAGCCTGTCCGCCGCGATCCCCAGGCTCTTGTGCCAATTCATCCGCTCCTTTTTCCAGTAAGCATACCACTCCAGTTCCGTACCGGGGCGTACAAAAAACTGCATCTCCATTTGTTCGAACTCCCGCATGCGGAAGATGAACTGCCTGGCCACGATTTCATTGCGAAATGCCTTTCCCGTCTGTGCGATACCAAATGGGATCTTCATCCTGCCCGTCTTTTGCACATTCAAAAAATTCACGAATATTCCCTGAGCCGTTTCCGGGCGCAGATAAATCTCATTGGCCTCCTCCGTGACACTGCCTAACTGCGTGGCGAACATCAGGTTAAATTGCCGTATATCCGTCCAGTTAACAGTACCCGAAACCGCGCATGCGATTCCCTGATCTTCAATCAGCTTTTTCAGGCCCGGAAAATCATCCCCTTTTAATAATCCATCCATTTGGTGCAACAGGGCCGCCGCCTGATCCTTCTTTCCCTCCGCCTCCAACTGCTCGGCTCTCCCTTCAATCAGATGGTCCACGCGGTAACGTTTATTGCTGTCCTTGTTATCGATCATGGGGTCACTGAAATTATCCACATGACCGGAGGCTTTCCAGGTGGTCGGGTGCATGAATATCGCAGCATCGATGCCCACGATATTCTCGTACATTTGTGTCATACTCCTCCACCAGTAATCACGGATATTTTTCTTCAGCTGAGATCCGTTTTGTCCGTAATCATAGACGGCACTAAGCCCATCGTAAATCTCGCTGGAGGGGAAAACGAATCCATATTCCTTGCAATGGGCGATAAGTGCCTGCATTTTACCTTGATCATTTGCCATAGTCCGCAAAGATATAGTAAAAGCGCAAAAGGTACTTTCCCGGGGAATATTCGTTGATCAGGTGGCCTCAGGCTCCCTGGAAAGGTCGCCGTTCAGAAGAAATTTTGCATTTATAAGGAGCAGCGATTATCTTAGCCCCTGAAATCCCTCATTCCCTATCCAATCAGGCTGAGATAGTCAGGATACGAACAAAGCAATGCAATGCATGCAGGGGTGTCCCCTGTGTTTGATAAAAAAAGGAAATCGTCTCATCAGAGAACAAACGATCAAATGGGTTTAATATGGCATTACAAGAGGAATTAGAAGTACAGGGAAGATGGCTCTTCAGATACAGGAGCGCGCTCCCATTGATTATCTTACTGATCGGCACGGGTTTATACCTGAGAACTGAGATCGACCCCCATGCTTTCTTTCTGAAAGATACTTTCCTTGAAAGTTATTATGAAACATTTTGTCTGGTACTGAGCTTAATCGGCTTAGGTATTCGTGTCTATACGGTCGGCCATACACCCAAGAACACTTCGGGGAGAAACGTGAAAGAACAGGTAGCCGAAACATTGAATACAACGGGGATCTACTCCATGGTCAGGCACCCCTTATATTTAGGTAATTTCTTTATGTGGCTGGGGCTGGCATTTTTGACAGGGAATCTGTGGTTCGTGCTTTCCTTTTGTCTCTTTTACTGGATCTATTACGAGCGCATCATGTTCGCCGAGGAACAATTCCTAAGAAGAAAATTCGGACAGGTTTATACCGATTGGGCCAAAGACGTTCCACCCTTCATTCCCAGATTCAAAAAATTCAAAAAACCGCATCTGCCATTCAGCTGGAAAAAAGTGCTTAAAAAGGAAAAAAACGGATTGGCCGCCCTTTTTCTTATTTTCTCCGCCTTTAACATCATAGGTGAATTAATTGAGGGACATTCGAATTACAATTATTTTATCATAGGTTGTTGCCTCCTATCATTATTGGCCTATGGCATCCTGAAATACCTGAAATGCCGGACAAATCTGCTCAATGAAGCCGGAAGATAAAAGGCGTATACCCCGTTCCGTCAGGTTACGTTTCCGCCGCCACTACGGCAAGACCGGCGATGGATGGAACGTCATCCGAGAATGCGCTGTTCACTTTACACCGCAGCGGTCCACCCACGTCAGGGTTTCCTGTCAGCCAGTTATGATTCTGTATATTCCCCCAACATTTTCCTTGCGTGTTGACCAGGAACTTTTCCACTTTGTCATCCAAAGTAAGAGGGCCTGTATGGAGGCAGGTAAAGCCTCACCGCCGATGCGCTATTCCACGTAGTCAAGGTCTTTATGAAAGGTCTCTTCAATGGAAAAGGCCGCTATTAAAGCAATGATCAGGCACAAGGCGCCCACAATAGCGCCACTGGTATACAGTGAAAAGGACTTCTGGAACAGTGCGTAGAGCGCCGAAATAGGGATCAACATGGCACGGACAAAATTGGTGACAGTGGTGGTCACCGTCGCACGCAGGTTGGTCCCGAACTGCTCGGCAGCGATGGTAACAAAGATAGCCCAGTAACCGACCGTAACCCCCAGTGCGAAACAAACCCAGTAGAAGGCGCCGGGCGTAGCGTTATAAAGATTAAAATAGCCGATGATGACAATGGCTGTAAGTACCAAAAATAAGATCACCGTCTTTCTGCGGCTTTTCCAGACCTGACTGACAATACCGCTCAGTAAATCACCCAATACCAGCCCGCCATAACTGACCATGACCGCTATGGCAGGCTTTACCACACCATGAACCCCCATTTCCCGGGCGAAGTCATTGGAGAAAAACACCAGGATACCTACCACGTACCAGGTAGGTAATCCGATGAGAATGCATTTCAGGTATTTGATAAAGCGTTTTCGGTGGTTGAATAAAGAAAGGAAATTCCCTTTGCTGACGCCCGTGTTTTTCATGGTGTTAAACATTCCGGATTCCAGTACACCAAGGCGCAGCAACAACAGCAGCAGGCCCAGCCCGCCACCGATAAAAAAACAGGTGCGCCAGGTAAATTCCTCGGCAATAAACCCCGCGACAATAGCGCCCGATACGCCTATGGTCGGGATCAGCATCGTACCATAACCCCGTTTTTCCTTTGGCAACACTTCGGCTACCAGGGTCACGCCGGCGCCCAATTCCCCCGCAAGCCCAAGCCCCGCCAGGAAACGCCAGACCATGTAACCATTGATGCCATGCACAAACCCGTTGGCAATATTGGCGATGGAATACAAAATGATGGAACCGAAAAGTACCTTAAGACGGCCTTTTTTATCACCCAGCACTCCCCAAAGGATGCCGCCTATCAGCATGCCTGCCATCTGCACATTAATGAGCAGCAGGCCTTTTTCCCTGATCTGATCCGCACTTAATCCCAGGTCGGTCAGGCTGCTTACCCTGATGATGCCGAACAATACCAGGTCATAAATATCCACGAAATATCCCAGGGAGGCCACAATAACCACGAGGCTTAAGACGGAACGGGTTCTCTGTTCCATGGAAGGGAATTTTGATTTTAGATCCGGTGTTTAACTACGGGGTGAAGATATGGAAGTTTGTGATTTTTTTTTATTGAAAAGTATCTTCAAAAGGACCGGCCCCGTGGTGACCAGTACTATACCAATGACGATCAGTTCCAGGTGATTCTGCAGACCGGGTATTGCCTTACCCAGGAAATAACCCGAAAGGATCATGACGGGAACCCAGGCGAGACAACCAATAATATTGAATATGGAGAACTTTTTAAACTTCATCTTCACAATACCGGCCACGATCGGCGCAAAAGTGCGTATAAAAGGAAGAAAACGTGCGAAAACGATGGCGCCGCCGCCATATTTCTCATAGAATTCATGGGCCGCGACCAGGTGTCTTTTCTTAAACAAAAGGGAGTCATCCCGTTTAAACAGCACAGGCCCGGATTTTTTGCCAAACCAATAACCGGCATAATTGCCCAGAATTCCCGCCACTGAAACCAGCAAAATGATTTCCCAGACATTAAAACCCGAAATATGGTTGCTGATGGATAAGGTCATACCAGTGACGAACAATAAAGAGTCACCCGGGAAGAAAAACCCGATAAACAAGCCAGTTTCGGCAAAGATGATAAATATCAGCAGCCATAGGCCACCATGATCCAGGATCCACTGCGGATTAATTAAATGTCTTAGTAAGTCCCAGACCTGGTCCATAGCTTTAGCGTGTTAAGTGCCACGAATATCCTGCATATTTCCTCAGCAACGACGGATCTTTTGTAATCACCCTATAATAAGGCGTTAAAGATTTATCCATTCAGGCGAGCGTGACTTCCCTCCTCTTTTCTGCCGCTAATATAGTCTTTTCTGATCTAAGTGTTGTTTTCCGGATGGCCGTCTCCGGGTGACCGGATTACACGGCAGGCTTTAACCGGATCACCGTTTGAGGGTAACCTTCGGGAACCCTCTCCGCAATATCCGCGGGAAGGGAAAAAGCTTATTCTGTTATATAGCACCTTTATAGAAAGACCATTTGTTGGTCAATACGTTTTTTCTATATATTTTGCCTGCTGAAATACCGGCCGGAGACAAAAAAGACAAAGTAGCCGGTCGCCGGAAAGATATCATTCCCGGTTCAGCATGGTTAAAAAGCGGCCGATTCAAAATCAAGATATTATATTTGGATTATATTTGGCATTCACCCTTTACTGCATTACGTTATACCTTTTTGAAACAACCATCACTCTATGAGCTTATTTGCACGTAAATCAATAAACCAATTACTGGCGGAGAGCGCCGATACGGAACACGGCCTGAAAAAGACCCTGAGCGCGGGGGCATTGATCGCCCTTGGCATCGGAGCTGTTATCGGGGCTGGTTTGTTCTCGATCACAGGACTGGCCGCGGCCAATCATGCGGGACCCGCCATTACGATATCGTTCATCATCGCCGCCGTTGGTTGCGCTTTCGCCGGGCTGTGCTATTCTGAATTCGCCTCTATGATCCCCGTAGCAGGAAGCGCCTATACCTATTCTTACGCTACATTGGGGGAATTTATTGCCTGGATCATCGGCTGGGACCTCGTGCTGGAATATGCCGTCGGCGCCGCCACCGTGGCATCCAGTTGGTCCGGGTATCTTCAAAAATTGCTTGAATCATGGGGGGTGGCATTGCCGGGACATCTGCTGCTGACCCCCTTTGACACCTTCACGCTGGCCGATGGCACGGTGGCCCATGGGCTGATCAACCTGCCGGCAGTCTTTATCGTGGTCATCATGTCGCTTGTGCTCATCAGGGGTACCCAGGAATCTTCCTGGGTGAACAATATCATCGTTATCCTCAAGGTCTCCATTGTCATTATCTTCATCGTGGTGGGCCTTAAGTACATCCGTCCTGAAAACCTGACGCCCTACATTCCGACAAACACCGGCAAATTCGGGGAATTCGGATGGTCGGGCATTATCCGGGCGGCGGCGATCGTCTTTTTCGCCTACATCGGTTTTGACGCGGTATCCACGGCCGCGCAGGAGACCCGCAATCCCAAAAAGGCCATGCCGATTGGCATATTGGGCGCCCTTGCTATCTGTACCATATTATACATGCTTTTCGCCTATGTCATGACCGGCGTAGCCAATTATACCACTTTCGCTCAGGGAGGGAACGAACTGGCACCTGTGGCCACTGCTATCAGCCAGATGGGGCCTGCCGGACCGGGCGGTGTGGTGACACCTGCCTATCCCTGGCTGAACCGGTTCATTATCATCGCGATTCTGCTGGGCTATTCTTCGGTGATCCTGGTCATGCTGCTTGGACAAAGCCGCGTGTTCTATTCCATGAGCAAAGACGGATTGCTGCCCCGCATCTTTTCCGACCTGCACGCGAAATTCCGTACACCTGCAAAATCCAACCTGCTTTTCATGATTTTGGTAAGCATCTTCGCGGCATTTGTTCCGGGGAGGGTCGTGGGCGAAATGACCAGTATCGGTACGCTGCTGGCTTTCATACTGGTCTGCATTGGCATTATTGTCATGCGCCGGACAATGCCGGACGCGCCACGCGCTTTCCGGACACCAATGGTGCCGCTCATACCCATATTGGGTATTCTGGTATGTTTTGGGATGATGGTGTTTTTGCCGTTAGATACATGGATCCGGCTGATCGCCTGGATGATGATAGGCTTTGATGTGTATCTTTCCTTTGGCATCCGTAAAAGCCACCTTGCGGATACGGATACAGCCACCGATATGCTGAAAAGCTTCCGGGTGACCGCTCTGTGCGGACTGGGCCTTTGTCTGGTACTTGCCATCGTAACTTATTTGCATCATTCCATGAATCCCGAACAATCAGGACTGATCATATTCGCAGTGCTCATGTGTATCTTTCATGTGATCTATTACCTGTACTATTATCAGGTCAAAACCCGGAAACTCAGGCAACCGCAATAAAAATATCCGGTTGCTGATCTCTGGGTGGATCCCACAGTCCCTGACGGGGTACACCTGCGATAAATAGGATGCATGATGATCATGCATTGTTATCATGCGGGGATTTACATAAATTTGCAATCTTAATTCAAAAAGACAGATGGGACGTATATTTGAAGTTCGCAAAGCCAAGATGTTCGCTCGCTATGACCGCATGGCCAAGCAATTTACCCGTTTCGGAAAAGAAATCGCGATTGCCGTCAAACAAAGTGGTCCTGATCCGGACAATAATTCCTCCCTGCGGCGCGTCATCCAGAACGCGAAGGCCATTAACATGCCGAAGGATCGCATCGAAGCGGCCATCAAACGCGCATCCAACAAGGATACTGACAACTATGAGGAGGTATTATACGAAGGCTACGGGCCTCACGGCGTAGCCATCCTCGTGGAAACCGCCACAGATAACACCACCAGGACGGTGGCGAATGTACGCACCCATTTTAATAAGGGAAACGGCAACCTTGGTAACAGCGGCAGTGTGAGCTTTATGTTTAACAGAATGGGTGTATTCACCCTTAACCCCGAAGGACTCGATCCGGAAATGCTTGAGCTGGAGCTGATTGACGCTGGGTTGGAGGAATTAGGCGAAAATGAAGAAGGGAACCTTGTTATCCACTGCACGTTTAATGATTTCGGGGCCATGCAAAAGGCACTGGAAGACAAAGGGATCGAACCACTTAGCGCGGAAGTGGAGTGGATACCTGCTACCACCACCGACCTTTCAGATGAAGATGCGGAAGATGTCTTCAAGCTTATCGAACGTTTGGAAGAGGACGAAGATGTGCAAAAGGTTTTCCATAACCTGAAATAAGCACCCCTTTTTTCTTGTTGCCTTCCAATTATCCAACCCGATCCAACCCGGATATCCCATCGCTTCTTTCATGCAAGTTTCATTCCGCCCATGCACTGCTGGGTGTGTATGAGCCGGCGTCACCTTTTTTTACCTGACACCACCTGTGACGAAGGCCGGTGCATTTTTCGTGTGACGGGAGACCGTCCTTCTTCCCCTTTCAGGAAATATATTTGCCGTTTATAAAGATCTGCATCCCCTGGTGCAACGTTTCAGGGGGAAAAATTGTCTTATCATCAGAAACCTATACCGGTTTTTTTTAAAAATTTAACGGCGTTAAATAGATTTTTAACCCTTTTGACGAAAAAGCGTATGTGAAGGAATCATTAAGGTTTTAATATGCAGGAAATCTGGCATGAATTTGTATGTAAATAGGAAATAGCAAAATAAACCGCCATGAATACTTTGATTTTATTTGGTTTATCGATTATCCTTGCAGGCGGCATCGGAACAGTCATTTATATCCTTACCAGGCCAAAATTGGAAAGGCGTAAAGAGTTTGATGCTACAAGGGATTTATTTATCTGATGAAACAAAACACACTACCACAGGATCACCTGTAAAATCCACTACCAGATAGGAGGCGGGCTTCCTATTGCCTGTTTGACCTCCCATCCCACGCCATCACCATCTTTGACTTATAAAATATTAGTTGTTCTCACCGCACCTCAACGACCGGCAGCCGGCCTTTCGCTTATTGCTGCATGCCCGGCCAGGTGACGGGTCACAGGATCACCGCTGATGGATCCCTTTAGCTGTCTCCGCCCCAATCCCAGTATTTCTGACTTCCCTTCGCCGGCTTCCAATGGCTACCCGGTTCATAATAGTGCCACAGCAGGGCCGATACCTTGCGGGCGAATGCCCAGGCTTCATTATCAGGTGACCAGCGTTTGTCTTTGTTATTTTTTGTTCCAACATAAAAGACATAGTCACCGTGCGGTGCGTTTACCATGACGAGTTCCGAACGGGAGGCATTCACCATCCCCTGTTTGGAAGCCACCTGCACATAAGGTGGTATCTGGGAAAGCGCGTAATCATCCCAGAAAATGTGGGTCATATCACGGTACATCCGCTCGCTGGCAGCCTGGCTCACGGCCTTACCCTGGCGTATCATGACCATGAGTGTCGCCATTTCCCGCGGTGTGGTTTGCCCCCAGCCGTATTTGTCATAATCTCCCTGCCTTCCGGGAGTATGGGAATTAACGCGGGTATACTCAAAACCATGTGCGTTCAGCCACGCATTGACAGTCGCGCCGCCACCGGCCAGCGACTGGCACCAATGGGCCGCGGTATTGTCGCTGTGGGATATCATAAGCGTAACAGCTACGCTCAGGTTGGTTTTGGTGCTGTCCTTGAAATACTGCATCAGGCCGGAACCTCCATGGGCCAGGGAATCGCGGTACAGCAGGGGCTGATGGTAGTTTAGTGCTCCCTTTTGTATTTTATCAAAAATGGCTACCAGGATGGGCACTTTGACAATACTGGCCGTAGGAAAGATCGTGTCCGCATTCACCGCTGCCATCCTGCCCTTTTTCAGATTAAGGGCGTATACGCCCGCGGTACCGTGAAAGGAGTCTACCAACGCCTGAAGCTTTTGGGTCAGTTTCTTATCCGTCTTGTATTGGGAAAAAGCATTTTGAGAAACGGCAACGCCCATAAGAAGCAGCGTGGCCACTAACAAATAATTTCTTTTCATTCGTTATTTTTCTGAAAAGATATAGATAATCCATGTAAAGTGCAAATGGTCCGGAATCCCGGATAGGGACAAATCATTGCCCGGTCTGTTCTGACCCGGGTACCAAAAAGCCAACCTTGCCAGTTTTCAAGCATTCCCCCTGGTTAACCAGGTTTTCCACCTTGTCTTTTCCCATCAGACCCATGACACTGCGGTCATGCAGCCTGAAAATCCTTTGTGTATCTATTTTTCCTCCGCCACCGGGAAATGCCGGGGCGTAAACAGCAGCACCACCAGTGTCATCAGCCCCGTTACGGCCAGGCCAATATAAATGTGATGCGTCGCGATATAAAAGGCATGGCGCAGGTATCTTTCAGCCGCCTTTCCGGTTTGACCGGATTGCAAGGCCTGGATCACGGTGTTGACCTGCCGGGGCAACCGGGCCTGTAAAGTCGACGGCGCGCCTGTTAACGCATCACCGATCGCAGCGTTAAACACCGCACCAAATAACGCCGCACCCACACTTTGGCCCAGATAACGGGAAAACATATTGGCACCCGTAACCACGCCACGGCGATCCCAGGTGACCACCGATTGTACCCCTACCAGCATCGGCGTGGATAATAGCCCGAAGCCCCCGCCCAGCACGATCTGGTCCGCCACCACCAGCCAGACCGGGCCCGGATACGGTAACAGCCAGAACCCTGCGGCGGCCAGGATGATCAACACCGCTCCCCATAAAGCAGTATTGCGAAAGCCAATGTGAAGATACAATCGCCCGGATAGCGCGGAGGTAAGCGGCCAGCCGACACTCATGCTTGCCAGGACAAAACCGGCGGTAATGGCACCGAGTCCGAGAACAGACTGTGAGAAAACCGGCAGGTACATTTCAGGGCCTATCATGATGATGCCCATCCCGATTACGGACAGGTTAGCACCTATCAGTACAGGATCGCGCCAGATCCAGTCCGGCATGATGGGATCGGCACTGCGGCGCTCCATCCGGATGGTGATGGCAACGAGTAGTACCGTTAAAATCATTAGGCCGGTGCTTTGCAATGACAACCAGGGCCACGCCTGTCCTCCCTGTAACAAGGTGTAAATAAGTACCGTACCTGTCACCAGCATCATTCCGGCACCGGCAAAGTCGACACGGTGGCGACGGCCGGGCGCCTTTTCGTGCAAAAATATGCCGATTAATACCAGGGCAGCGATGCCTATCGGCAAGTTGATCAGAAAGATCCAGCGCCAGGAGGCATACTGGGCAAAAGCACCGCCCAATGCGGGACCGACAATGGCCGCCATGCCCCAAACGCTCGACAGCCAACCCTGGACACGCGAACGTTCCCTGATATCATAAAGATCACCGGCCAGCGTATTGACCGTAGCCATGATGGAACCGGCGCCTAATCCCTGTAAGCCCCGAAAGAGGATTAATGAGGTCATGTTCCAGGCGGCGGCCGATGCCGCCGAACCGGCGAGGAAAATCAATACACCAAAGATCAGTACAGGCTTGCGCCCAAACAGGTCGGCAAGTTTGCCATAGACCGGTATGGTGACCGTTTGGGCTAACAGATAAATGGAAAAAACCCAGCTGAACAATGCAAAGCCACCCAAATCCCCGACGATCTGCGGAATCGCTGTCGAAACGATCGTCGTATCCATGGCCGCCAGCATCATGGTGAGCATCAATGCAACAAGGATCCAGCTGCGATGTAAATGGTCGCCGGATTGGTTCATAACTTCAGGCTTGGGTGGCTTAGTGATGGGTATTCATTTTGGTAAATATTGAAAGCAAACAGTCGTTATGCCATTTCCCCTCCGGGACAAAATTGACCGCAGGCGATGCGCCCATACCCATCGCTAAATATCTAAGCTACATCAAATAATCGGAACCCGGTTGAAATGGGAAAGGATATGATAAATATAGTCGTCCAGGGTATAGAAATACCGTTGCTGTTTATAAACCTTTCTGCATTCCCGCGTTTGAGTACGCAAACCTCGCACAGCGCACGACATCTATCTGCCTCGCGAAGTAAAACGGTGATCGCCGGGGATTATCCCTGTCGTATCTTTTTTCATAAGACTTGCAAAAAAATATGTCAAGGAAATCAGCATCCTTCAGGTTGTCCAATTGATCAGGCAAAAATACTTTATGAATGATACCGGATGTTCTGTATCAGGCAGGTTGTGGCGGGTCGCGCTGTCATAGGCTAAACAGTTAACTAAAGACACCCAGACCGGCACAATACATACAGGTATAACTTTTGTTCTATTGTCACCTTATTTTCCCGGACATACATTTGCAATATCCCTTTTACGGTCGAACACTCAAACAGTATTAAAATAAACCCATATGAAACAACTATTTATTTTAGCGGCGTTTATAATCTCAGCTGTCATGATTTGTCGTCCGGCAAATGCCCAATTCTTGAAACGCATTAAAAACGAAGTGAAAACAACTGCTGAAAATCATGTCGTAAATGATGCTGGAAATGTTACCGACAAGGCCATAGACAAAACCGAGGATGCAGCCATCAGCAGTGTCCAAAAAAAAGATGATCAGGGAAAACAAAGCGCCATTTCGACATCAGCGGCTCCGTCCCCGGCATCCACTCCACCGCCACCGTCCGGCGGTATAACCTCCTACAAGAATTATGATTTTGTACCCGGCGATAAGATTATTTTCGAATCTGACTTAAAAGACCAAAAAAATGCCGAACTGCCCGCCCGCCTGGGCATATTGAAAGGAAATGCGGAGGTTCAAAGTTATCGGGATAAAAAGATACTTCGTATGGAAAAGGGTGGTACCGTCGTTATCATCCCCCAAATGGATACAGCCGATTATTTACCCGAACAATTTACCATAGCGTTCGACGCGCTTATTGATGGAGACAATCCCAATGAATTCAACACACTCGCTGTTAATTTCTTTAAACCAGATAAAGACAACAACTATATTGCCGTAAACCAGGGCGACTACTTTTTTTCGCTCTATGAAGCAGAATTATGCCATTGGGGGAAGACTATTGACCGGCAAACACTTCCTGAAACACTGGAGAAATCATTGTTGGTTCCCTACACATGGCATCATTATGCCATTTATGTACACAAAAATGTAGGTAAAGTTTATATTGACCAGTATCGCGTCGCTGCTTCTAATATGCTGCCAACCGGCGTTACCAAAATGTCCATAAACGGTTCAGGACACCTGGGTTATTTCATCAAAAATATTCGGATAGCGGGTGGTGGGAGCGACGCGTATCACAAAATCATGACAGAGGGAAAGCTTATTACACACGGCATTCACTTCGCTGCAGGCAAATCAACTATTCTCCCTGAGTCCATGGGCACGATCAATGAAGTCTTCGATATCCTCAAAAGCCACGACGAATTGAATTTGGAGATTGATGGTTATACTGACAGCGATGGCAGTGATGAACTGAACCTGAAGCTTTCTCAACAACGGGCTGATGCCGTAAAAGCACAGTTGGTAAGCATGGGAGTGAATGCCGTCCGCCTCACCGCCAAAGGATACGGAGAAGCAAAGCCAATCGCTAAAAATGATACGCCCGTTGGAAAAGCCAATAACAGGCGTGTGGAGTTTGTTAAAGACTAGAAATATCATGGGCTTCCTTAAATATTCATCCCGGTGTATCACCTGTAAAATACAACAATGATTTTAAAATGATTGGGAAAAAACTTTCACCTGTTCGCGATCACTTTTAAGCAGATTTTGAAAGACGGGATTTGAAAAGATGGTTCAAGCAAATTGATCAACCGCCATTGCAAAGCCTGATTCGCTGATCCTATAAACGGTTAAAAATGAAGAAAATAGTTTTATTTTTGTCGATCACTATCATGGCGGGGGTTGCCTTCGCCAATATGTACAATTCCATCGTGGATACAACCAGCTGGATCAGCAATGTACCCGGATCGATTGCTGTTTTCAGGCAATATTATCATAGTGTGAACCCGGGTAATTTCTTCAGGATATTTTCTCCGGTCAATCAAATACTGGCCTTACTTTCATTGATATTGTTTTGGAAAACATCAAAAAAGGTAAGAATATTCCTTTTGGTCGCGTTTTTTCTGGCTGTTTCAGGGGACGTTCTCACCTTTGTTTATTTTTATCCAAGGAATGACCTGTTAATGAATTTGCCATTACAGGACAATTCAGCGAAATTTACGCATATACTAAAACAATGGCGTAGTATGAACTGGATCAGAACATTGATCATTTTCACAGGACTTTTATTTTTGTGTCTTGGATTAAACAGGATTTATCAAAATAAGACCCCTCATTTCTGAAAGCAGGTCATAGGGCATATTTTGGCGGATTATTATTTATTCATAATAGGGTCGTGATATTTTTACTGCCTCGTGCGGCGTTCGGATGACTTCTGTAGTTGAGAAGGCCATCTCGGTTCATGGAAAGAAACCACTTAAAATAAAGGATCAACGTATACTACAAATGGAAAACGGATCTTATAATATAAGGTCTTCAAAGCTTCTAACACCTACCTTCTTCGGAGTAATAAAGCCTTCGCCAAATGCTACACCGATCATCTTACCATACATGGCACTTCGTTGGATCACGCTATCAAAAAAAGCTGGCGTGGAAATATAGGTCTGAAGACTGTCATTTTCAGAAACCATAAACTGGGTTTTAAAACAGCGCATCGCCTTTTTCTTTTGTTCCATTACCGTGCTGATATCCACGATGAAATCAGGATCCAGGTAACGGTCCTGAATGAAATAAAACACTTGTTTCGGCCGCCATGCCTCCTGTTTCTCTCCCTCCAATTCTGTTTCGATTTTAATAAGCCCGGCCAGAAAAGAACTATCATAGATCAACTGGGATGCCCGGCCGTGATCCGGATGGCGGTCTTCGGGCGCATTGGCCAGTATCACCTCCGGCCGGTACTTTCTGATAGCGCGGATAATAGGCATTTGGTGCTCTCTCCGGTTCTCAAAAAAGCCGTCCGGGAGACCTAAATTCTCCCTGATATCCAGTGCCATCGAAATGGCAGCATCGGCTGCCTCCTGTTTTCGGGTTTCGGCTGTGCCCCGTGTCCCTAATTCACCTTCCGTCAGGTCAATGATTCCAATTTTCTTACCTAAACGGCCATGAACCATCAAAGTACCTGCACAACTGAGCTCTGCATCATCGGGGTGCGCGGCCATGGCAAGGATATCCAATTTAATATTATCCATCATTAGAATTTACATGCGGTTAAAAAAGTTGCAAGTTACAAAGAAGCTGCTAAATGAGGTGACACGTAATATATAAAATGTCTTATACGGCAGTTTGAGTGGCGTCAAGACAAATTAAAAGGAACCGTCCAAGAAGAACCGACAAACAGAAATTTTCCAGGCGTAGTACATTTCTGAAAAGGATTTGACTAATTTAGTATTACCGCCAAAGTTATAAAGCTATCGTGAATCATCACGGGTTATTACCGTTCCATCATTGCCCTTTCCAGAATCGTTCTCAAAGGAACAGAAAATCGTAAACCACGGATTTAATGATCATAAATCTCGTATTTAGCTAAGCAATATCCAAAGCTGAAACGCCGCTAAGATTGAAATTGCGTTATGCCACAGGATCATTCGTTAAAAAAACGAAAACTAAATACCTAAGATTGCCTAACAGAATATTATACCCGCCATTTCAGTTAAGATAATTGAGCTGATATTGGCAATAGAGAGTGTTATAATGAGCTAAAAAAAAGATCAGATTTTTTGGAACCATTTTACCTTTATAAATGTTTCAAGTTAGAAGGTGAGGCATTCTTATTCACAAATGCAAATTCTGACATCATGAAAACATTGAAATCATTCGGTTGCCTTTTCATTCTCTTTTCCATGATATTTATTCAATCTTCATCGGCACAGGATCGCTCCAAGCAGGTACAAGTGACCATCCGTCAGCAAGATCCTTATGGCAGCTATTTAACTGATAACGACGGTAAAAGTTTATACTTGTTTTTGAAAGACTCAAACGGCACAAGCGCCTGTTACAATCAATGTGCTGTTGCCTGGCCGCCACTGATCACCAAAGATAAAAAGATAAAGGGCGGAAAAGGTGTTCAGGCCTCTTTGTTGGGCACAGTGGAACGTAAAGACGGATCTCTGCAAGTGACATACAATGGTCATCCTCTTTATTATTATGAGGACGATAAAAATCCAGGGGATGTTGAAGGCCAGGATAAAGATGAATTTGGAGAAGAATGGTACCTTGTCAAGCCAAACGGGGCAAAAATGGGAGATGTAGAGGAAAAATGAAAGGATAAAAATAATTTGATATCATATAGGAAGCCTGGTTTGAATTTTTAACTGACCAGACCTCTTTTATGGGATGAAGTGTTACTCACAAAAGGATCGCTTTTTTAACCCCGTACCCTGTTCTTATCTTTTAAAAATGGAACGCTGTGGAAATCGCCCTTAATTTTAAATTGTGTCTTAAAACTATTCCCGAATGAGATTGTGATCCGGCCTACCTCAAAAAGATCCAAAAAAAATGTTGAACCATCAGGGTATTGATGATATCCTATGCCCAAACTGGCTTTCATCATCACCTCAACATGCTTTGTACACCGGAAAGGCTTCCAGTTCCTAATAGATTCAATGGACTTAAATCAGACATCTCTATAATTGCCCAAAAGAAAGAAGAATCATTTGAAGATTTCAGAGACATTTCCAATCTCCGATTTTGCCATTTTAGGACGAAGCATCAAGAAATTTTTCATTTATTCCTTTTTCTGCTGCCCTCCCACCGCTTAGTTTAGCCGGTGATTATACTGGTAATAATAGGCGTTATAATAGTATGGATTGCTTTCAATTTCCTCCACGATGGATTCAATGTCGGCATTTTCCTGTTTATTGTAGGCGGATTTCAGGTTGCTTCCAAAAACAAAAGCCACTGTCTGCCACAGCCGGGCTGAGAACCCGCCCTTTAATTCCCTGATAATGTCATAGCAGTCGGAACCGGTTTCCCGGTAAATAAGCTTTATGAGTACCTTCCCCTGATAAATGGACAGATCCTCTATCTTCGGGCCGAATTTCTCTTTGAGTTCTTTCTCTTTTAAACTGAGATATGCTTTTTTCTCCTTTTTGGACTTAATCGAATCAAGATGCACGTCCACATCCTTCAGCACGCCGGCCGCAATCCTTGCATAAGGATAAGTGACATAAACGGCGTTGCGCAAGCGATTCCACTCCCTGATCCTTTTTCGCATATGCCGCGGCGCTTCCGCCAATATATCGATTTCGGGTAAAACCATCCATGGAATGGTATCCTTCCCGTCAACGTAAGCAAACACCAGCTTGCTGCTGTCCGGACGCACCTGGGGTGTCTGCGCCTTTGTAACGAAAAAAGCGCCACACATCACCATCACCAACAATGCAATTTTTTGCACCAAAAGTCTCATAACCCGGAACGGTGACCACTTTTATGGTCCATCACTATCATAAAGTTACAAAGATATTTTTTTATATAACCGGAATTCCGCTATTTTCCGGAGCGAAAACCCCTCCTACTGGTCTTCAAGTGGATAGCCCTTGTCTATCCAATCGGCTTTGAGGTTGTGGGAAAGATTAAGCAGACGCGGATTTTTGAATCCCATCCCCAGCAGGGTGCTAAAGGCAGGTCTCACATTCGGGCACTTGGCAAACGGACAGCAGCCGCAATAGATCACCACCTCCTTTGTCCTGGCAATGTGTTGGAGCATGTTTTTCAGGTTTTTCATCCCATCTTTTTCTTGTACCGGACCGGTTACTTTGGCATCTTTAATGACTCCGGCAGGGCCCACATCGATGATTACCGGGCGCTGATTTTCCGGCAAACTCAGTTGCCGGGCAAGAACAGCCGGTTCAATGAGCTGGTTTGGGGTCCAGGGATCCTGCGGTTGTTGGGCAAAACAAGTCACCGAAATGCCGGCGCTCAATAACGTGCTTAATAATATTAAGATCCAGAAAAAAGGGCTGCCCAACCTTTTCGATATTGTCCTCATGATTGAAAAATTTAAGTGATTTCCGCTTACCTAAAGGTAAAGATATTCAGCCAATACTGACCAATTCGTGGTGCTTCTCCCACAGCCCGCGGGCTTTGGGGGCATATTTCTCAAACAATTCCTCCGCGATGGCGACGGTGTCCCCCCTGGGATGGATGGCGTAGGTGTCTCGCCTGGCTTCAAATGCAAAATCCATCTGCCTCAGGTCATCAATATAGTCCTGCTCCAGTGCGCTTAACGTGCTTCTTTTCTGTAACATTTCCCCACAGACCGTAAAGAAGAGGCTCCACCTGGGTTTATAATAATCCTTTATCAACCCTGCCCACTGACGATTGGAATATTCATTCAACAAATCTATCGTACCGCTCCAGGAGGTCACCATCCTTCGGGCAGCCCTTTCCATCAATGCCTTCTCCGCGGGGGTATTTCCTTTTGCCTTGGCGCTTTCCAGCCAGGTACCCAGCAGCCAGTGCCCGTCACTGGCAAGCAATTTTTCCGTGTCATCAAAAAGGCCGAGAAAAAAATCGGCATATTCATTAAACGTCGCGACATCCTTTTCTCTGAAGGCATTGTGGATCTCCGCCAGTATGGGACGGGCCAGATCTGCCATCACCTGGCGGACGACATCCACCAGATCATAACGGTAGGTAGCCGACGCTGTTATTTCCGGCGATGCTTTTAATAAATGATTCGCCGCCTGGATGACATGTCTGGGATGATAATAGATCTGGTCCGATGCCCAGGTGGTTACTTTAGCCACATCCAGGGATGGCTGGGCGCAAAGTATGGATTCGGTGCTGCCTTCCTGCTGACGCCGGGCGTCATAAACCGAATAAGCCAGCAGATCCAGGGCTTTACGAACCTGGCTGTCAGGCTTGCCATACCGGCGTACCACATACTGGTCCAGCCACTGGCGCAAATCGATGTTTTCGTCGGTCTGGAAAACGTCCAAAAAAAGATCATACTGAATGGGGTTGGTTTCCAGACCCTCTGAAAGCAGTCCCAATCCGCAGACCTGATCACGGTTCGGGTGATGCAATAACCAGGATGGCAATTCGGAAATCAGTGAAAGTCCCCCGTACAGGTCGTGATTGCCACCAAAATTAGTGACTTCACACCAGGCCCATGGGCAACCTTCATAGGTCCGCAGCGTATCGCTTTTCATCTGACCTTCGGACATGTTTTTCCATAGTTCCAGGATAAGCGCATGGTTCTTGTCTAACCCGTGAACCAATTCAGGCAACGGGTTGGCACGCCAGCCCTGGAGGACCCAGTAACTGCCAGGGGATGCTTGCTGCATCGCTTTCTGGATGCGCCCGGCTATGCCACAGAGATCAATCTCGTCGTAGTCACCGCCTTCGTGAAACAGATCGCCGCCATAAGCCAGGCTGCCACCGTCATATACCTCGTGCAGATGCCTGTACCAGATTTCAGCCCATCTTTCAAAACCCGGGCTCAGAGGGTCGAGTAAGGCGGGCCGCCTGAATTCATTCAGCCATTCTCCCTGCGGGAACACCGGAAGCGATGGAAAATAATCCTTCACATCATGCGGTACCAACCCCACGAAACCCTGCAATACGGGCTCCATGGCCAGCTCCCTTAAACGGCGGACGATGTTTAAACCCATTTCCGCTTCCCGGTCGATCAATCCCTGGGTCAGGGGACCGCCTAAGCCTTCCAGGTTACCCATATGCCACCAGGCCGCGTAAACAGGGTTTGCGATGAAAGAAGTGATCTTTTCCGCCGGATAGCCCGTTTCGGTCAAAGTCCGCTGCCAGACTTTCTCCAGTCCCGCCGTCACCAGTACGTGGGTAAAACCGTTTAATGCCAGAAAATCAATTTCCCTTTCCCACCTGCTCCAGTCATTAAAAGCCATGGTATAGGACAATGCGCAATAGTTATAGGCATACCGGTATTCCCAGGGAGAGGACCGGATGATCTTTTCCTTTGGCAGCGGCGGGCGCCGGGGAAGATCCATCCGGTCGCCGGCCCAGGACAGATGAACCTGCGCTACATGTTTAAGATACCAGCCGTAGGCGGCCGTAAGGTCCCGCAGATGATAGCCGCACAACATGATCTTGCCCTCGGCGGATACATCAATTTCAAAATAACCACCATCGTTTTCAAGGGGTTTATCAGGGAGAAACACCGCCTCAAAGGCGTGTGAATATGCTGGGGTAAGGCGTCTGATCAGTGCAAATAGGGCGTTTTCATTGCAAAATGGCATAGTTTAAATGTTATTTCCCGGGAAATTGTTTAGCAAGCGAAGCGCATGGAAATCCCCGTCCCGGTACAAAAAACAAAAACACCCGCCATGAATCGGCCAATGGCCGTCAGCCGGAAATTCGGTGTTAACTGCCGATCCCGTGTTGCACCGCTCTTCGCTGTTGCAGGATCCGTTTTCTGATGCTGATCAGAAAACCGATGATCATGATAAAGGTCCCAAGCCAGAGTATGTTAATGAAAGGAAAGACGTAGGCCTTCATCACGATGTAATCATTCACCACATCGGATTGCTTTACCTGCAGCTCGATTTTTTTCTGCGCGGGTAATATCTTATCAAAACGGATATAAAGCGCCAGGTTGGGGATCGTATCTGCGATTGCATATTGGTATAAGGAATCCCTCAGATAATAGATCGGCATGGAAGAGAACTCCTTTCCGCGGTTGTCATGGATAACCAGGTCCGCTCCCACCGCCAGATCGCCGGGCTCCGGCTTATATTTCGGCGATTGGGGATTTGAAACAATGCTTTTCAACCGCATATAACCATCGGAAAAAAAGACGGTGTCCCCGGGCTGCAATTGGTAGGTTTTATACTCGGCCGTATCTTTCATCTTGGACGGATCGAAGACCGAAGTAACATAAGTAAACACGTCCCTGTTCCAGTAGTGTTTTGAGTCGGGATTGGCGATAAGCCCTTCCTGTCCCTGAGGGTTCACAAAAGCATCCGGGGTCATGGTGAATTCATCTACCTTCCTGCCCTGTTTATCCTTCTCTGCGTAATTTACCTTGTAATAGGTCTTGGGATCCTTGGCCGCGGTGGAATCACCCAAATAAGTAACCGTATAATTTCCCATGGCCATCGGGATGTTGCGGGGAAGGTAAACATTCTCTTCGGGATGCTCCGCCTCCGCGCTGCCCGCGGGGAAATAGTTGTTCCCGATCAGCCCCATGGTATCGTGGGAGATGGCCGTCCGCTTTGAAGTGGAGATCACGATCCCCAGCAACATCAGCCCGAAACCCACATGCGCGATGGAGGCACCCGCCTTTTTCATGTTCCCCTTCAGCTCAGTGATCAGGTAGAACGCGTTGGCGACGACCGCATACACGCTGGCATAGATCAGGATGTAAATGGCGATCAAAAACCCGATCCCATGGTCCCAGAAATTAATATTGCCAAACACCGCGATCAAAGTGCCGATGACCAGGGCAACGACCGTGGGCTTCCATACTTTTTTCCACACCAGTTTAGCGTTCGTTTTCCGGTATTTAAGATATTGGATCAGTGCGGTCCCGAGTGCAAGCAATATTGCTACGAATACCTGCACCTTATTATAATGGAACTTCTGGTCCACCGCCGGGGCCATGTTGAGGTTAAACAGTTTATTCCAAACCGGTATGGAAGTGCTGAAGACGACAAAAATGGTGGACAACAACAATACCAGGGCGCCGATGAACATCCAGAACTCGCGTGTGTCTATCCCCTCCTCTTTTTTTACCTCCGGTATCCGCTTGAAATAACGGATATACAGGAAAAAGGCCACGATCATAAACACAAACATGAAAGCCAGCAGCTGGCCGCTCATGCCCAGATCGGTAAACGCATGGACGGAAGTACTCCCCAGAATACCGCTCCGGGTCAGGAACGTAGCATACAATACCAATATGAAGGAAGAAATAAAGAAGAAAAAGGTAGATCTGAGCGAATGGCCCGTATGCTTGAAAACGATCAGGGTATGAATGCCCGCGATCATCAGCAACCAGGGTACCAAAGCCGCGTTTTCCACGGGATCCCACGCCCAGAACCCGCCAAAAGAAAGCGTTTCATAGGCCCAGGCGGCACCCATCATCACACCCGTTCCCAGCACCATTCCCGAGAAAAGGGCCCAGGGCAGCGCCGGACGGATCCATTCGGTAAACCTTTTGGTCCATAAACCGGCGAAAGCATAAGCAAAAGGAACAATGGTGGAAGCAAATCCGCAAAAGAGCACCGGCGGATGAATGGTCATCCAATAGTTCTGTAACAGCGGGTTCAACCCCCGCCCATCAGTGATAAAGCTCAGGTAATTGGCGTTCTGGAAGACAGGCATGGTAGGATTGGCCTGCCGAAAGAGAATAAACGGACTGCTCCCCACCTTATAGCCGAACAGATAGATCCCGAGCAACATGGAGGCCAGGCAAAATTGGGCGAACGACATGACTGTCATCACGGGCGCCTCCCATCCACTGGTCGCCCCCGCCAACTTACGGTCCGCTTTCGCGGAGGTGAACATCAGCACCGCGCCCAGCACGCAATCCCACATGCTCCAGAGAAGGAAACTCCCCTCCTGTCCGTTCCAGATGCTGGATAAAAGAAATTTGGTTTGCAGGTCCCTGTTGGTATATTCCCAGACGTATTGGTACTCGAAATAATGATGGAAAATGATCCATATCAAAACGATAAAGATACTGAATACAGCGCCAAACTGTACGAAAAAGGCGCCCCGGCCCAGCCGCCGCCACGAACTTCTGTCGGAAGGTTCTTTGGAAACGGTGGCCGTTATGTATGCGATGGTGGCAACGATGGAGGCCACGAAGGCGAGAATCACTAAAAAATGTCCTAATTGACCCGGGAAAAGATGTTCTCCAATATATTGTTTCTCCATCACGCTGTATTAAAACCTTTCGTTACCGCTTTCAGGTGGCTGAATAGAAATTTCTCTGTTTCAATTGGAACAAGACAGGCGTTACATCTGAGCTTGAATCTCCTTACTCATCGCTACCTGGTCTGGTTTATACTTGGAGGGGCATTTCATTAATATCTGGGAACAATGAAAAACATCATCACTTCCCATGCTGCCGGTCAGCACGATCTGCTCGGATTTCTCAAAATCGGTGGGTTCGGAACCATTAAAGACAACCTGGCGTACCGCACCGCTTTTATCCTTGACATAGAAGCTGAAAAAATTCGCGTTCTTCTGCGGCTGGTAAACCATTTGTTTACTCTTCTCCAATTTCCCGATCACATGAAATTCCCGATTCGGCTTTTTAGCGGCGGTGGCAAAGGTTTCATACGAGCTGAAATCACCTACGAGGCTGATAATCACTCCAATAGCTACAGCAATAACCACCAGTAAAACAATATTGGATTTTTTCATCTGGGAAATGCCTTTTTTTACTCCGCACGCAAAGTTAAGGCAAAAAGAAGTAGTAGTATATCTTTAATTGTTAAAAATCCACAAACGGTTACCGACGATCCTTTCCCAGGTTCCGCAACACGATCCCGGCCAAATTCTGATGATCGTTTTCCCCATAATGATGTCCCCCATGGAGATAGAAAACCTGCCAGCCGGGTTTTGTCAGGTCCTTTACCGGGAACTCCTTTTCCTCATCGCCAAAAAAGCACAGCATCCTGACAGGCTTCATCGCCTCCATCTCCTTGACCACATCATATTTCCACCGGTGATGGCTGCTCAGCATCTGCGAAATATGTATTTCAAAGTCAGTGGATGTTCCAGGGGAAAAAAGCGCGAGCCCCCTGCAGGATTTCATAAAGCTTTCGGGTAAACGGTTGGCGATAAAAGGCATCACATCGGCGCCAAAGGAATATCCAACCAGAATGAAGGAGTGTTTATGCCACTGCCCCATATACTCTTTTAACAGGGATTCCACCACGGCGGTGGCCTGGGCGGGTGTTTTCTTATCCCAGAAATAGTGCAGTGCATTCAGGGCCACCACCGGCACCTTCTCCCGGACGAACGCCGCGGCCAGCCTCGGATCAAAATCTTTCCACCCGCCATCCCCCGTAATCATGAGTATCATGGGGGTCTGGCCATCAGTCTCCGCGGGCAGGACAACCACAGGCAGCGTGGGACCGCTGTCGTTTTGCGGCATGCCCGCATATCCCTGAAGAAAAAAAGTGATGGCAACCGCCAAAGTGATCATCTTTTTCATAAACATCGATTCAGTCCTATGCTCCTTAAAGGCGGCTTCCATGCGATTGTATTGTTTTTTATCCTCCGGGAGACCCGGTTAACCGTAAAAACAGCGTCCGGTCCATTCAGGAGCGGTATATACGTCGTGCATTTCGCGCTTCTGCTTTCTTCGTTTGTTTTTTCCGACGCTTCTAAAACTCTTTCATCACCGTATTCAGCGCAGCAGGCAATAAGAGCAAATCAAACTGATGTTCATAGACGAGGTACTTGTTTTCCCAACGGGGGTCAAACTTTTCCTTGGAAAACCGCAGTCCCTTGTAATGCCGGAAACGCCGGATATTTTCGTAAGCAAATTTAATGGTTCTTTCCTTGAAATTCCTGGGCGTTTCTATACCTGACATTGGCGCCAGCCCCATGTTAAGAAATTTATATCCTTTTTCCCGGCAATAAAAGATCAGTTCCACCAGCAGCATATCCAGGGTACCACCGTATTCATCGGCCAATTTCCGGATCAGATCATAACGCGCTTCTCCCTCCCTGAAATCCGGGACCAGATCAACAAAAGCCACGATCCGGCTGTCAGGCGCTTCCAGATAAAGGACCGTGTGACCACGTACTTCCTCTTCCAGGAACATCCCCTGGGAAAAAACCATTTCCTCTTCATCCAGTTTTGCGAGCCAGTCATGGGAGACTGCTTTAAGCTGCTGGAGAATATTCCCCGGAACAGGCGGCTCCACTACCCTGCATTTGTAACCCTTTTTTAACAGATTATTCCGTGCGGTACGCAGGTTTTGTTTCTTTTTACCTTCCATGGAAAAAGTTTCCAGGTCTAAGACAGCTTCCTGACCAATGACCAGGGAGCGCTTTCCGCCCTCACTAAAAAACGGAAGAAAGGATTCATCCACCCGGTAATAAGCCACCTTCAGCCCGTGTTGTTCACAATATGCTTCAAAAGCATTCATTATTTTCTGATAGATGATGTCATCGTTCTCGCAAACCGGCATACCAAGGACCAGCGCGAAATCATTCGCCGTCTTATAGGAGATGAATCCATCCACCTCCGGTATCGTGAAAATGAGTTTATCGGGATAGGTCTTAAAGTAATCCGCGGCGGAACGTCCGTACCGGCTGACGACATTTTTTGCATAAGACAGCCGTCCTTCCTGCTCTTTGCGGCTATAAACCAAAGGCCGCAAAAAGGTATAAATCAAAAAGGCGATGGAGCCCACCCCCATGACATTAATGGCACGCAGGAAGCCCTGCGCGAACTTGGTATGGGGTATAAGGTCCGTCTGCAGCAAAACAAAATTCTCCAACGTATATTTCACCGACTGAAAAAAAGTGAGGTTGATGCCAAAATTTATTTCACGCATAAAATAGAACCCGATAATGCCAAAGACAACACCCGTCAGCCACACGCCTATCGCCACCTTCAGCCCTGTATTCACCAGTCGCCGTCTGCTCCTTATCTGGTACTGGCTTCGCGTAGCGATGAGGATCAAACAAATCACAGCCGCAAACAGGGCCTCTTCATAATCAATGGCCTTGGTGATATTGGCGACCACCGACAGCAATGACACCACCAGGGCCATCACCCAGGCAGAACGCAGTCCGCGCAATAAGTAGGCGGAGGTAAAGATGAGCACGACACCCGCCGCGATCACCAGGTCGTTGGAGGCATGCACCGTACTCACAGGCAGGTACTGCTCGATTAATCGCATGCGCCAGTGAATGGCTGGCGACAGCCCCGACAACAAATTGACAAATCCGAGGGTGAAGATCAAAAAAGAAGGGATCACCCGGAGCAACAGGCTTCTGCGATTAGACAGGAAGCTGACCAGCCCCGCCACCACCACCAGCCAGAAATTGAAAAAGCGGTAAAGCAGGGTGATGGAGGCTGCCACCGTCGTATCATAGCCATACAGGGTCAGGATATAAATCAGTGACAGTTCTATGGCGCCAATCCCTTTCAGGAAGGGGGAAATCACCAGGAAAATGGTTGCGACCGTATAACCCAATAAAGCTGCCTGAAAAGAAATATCCGGTGAAATGGCACGCATGGAAACGTACAGCTGGGCAATGCCCACCAGTTCGATGGCCAGTGAAATCAGAAGGGTCAGCACAATTTGCCTCGAAGCGATCTTTTCACTGAGAATTTCACTCAGCACCACTTCAAAGCGTGGAATCCGACGTACCAGCTTACGGTACCACCATCCTTTCTTATAGATGGAATACGACAACCAGCATACAAAACAGATCAGCACCAGCAAGATCAGGAAATAATAGGTTTCTTCACCGATCGCCCCCTTGCTGAATACGAGGTACAGGATGACCGGAATGCCTATCAGGATCACAGACGCAATGCCCAATACGACAAAGATATAAGAGGCCAGGTTTATTTTTGTATTGCTGACATGCTGCCGTTCTGCAATGGATTTAAAAAAAGTTTGGGAGGTAACGCCACCGGCGGGAAGGAAAATACCGATCAGGTTCCGCTTCAGATAAAGTTCTACCGCGCTGATAAAGGTAATGCGCGCGTTCACCGCAGAAAAACTGGTCACATACATATACGCCTGCAAGGCGATATATATGACCGCCAAAAGGATGCCCCAAAGCAACCAGGACACGTGAATGGCGCTCAACACATCACTTACCCGGGTAAACTCACCCCGCTCCTTTCTGAAAAAATAGAAGGCTACCAGGATAAACAATACAGAAAGAAGCTCCCTCCAGTAAAACTGTCCGGCAATCATCTTTCTCCAGGTAGTCCTAAATGATAACATGAAAATTCTATAAACGGATAATGGGCAAATTTAAGTGAATTTAACCATTATTACCGGCCGCCGGCATTGATAGGGGCAGGCAACAGCGCACCGATTTCCTCTGCACCTGTGTTCCCACCACCTGTCATCCTGAACGTAGCGTGCCGATGTCCGGTACTGCCCTCTCCTTACGATTACTGCCTGCAAACACGCTCACGGTGACTTACATGACTTTAAGCATCGTCTTCAGGCACTTCATTTCTTCCCCATTATCGCATGGTTACGGGGCGCTGACTTTGACGTTGACGGAACTGACTCCCACGGGACGCATCCATCTTTGCCGGATGACGATAGCCAAACAAACTGTTGTGATGCAAGCCGGGAAAACGACCGATCTTCATTATCAGTTCTATGGATTTATTTTCGATGTCCCGGCAAACCTACAATCCTGTATCAGTTATAATCCCAGATCAAGGTGAAGCTATACAGGCTTAACCCAAAAAGAGAAAAGCTACCGCGGTAGCTTTCCAATTGCGATAGATATTTGTCGCACTGCAGTCAATCAAACTGAGCTGGCGCGTTATGATGCGTTTGAATTTTTCTGGAGCTCATCAGCCACAGATTCAGCCAACGGTGTAGTAGGACGGCCAATGAGTTTTGAAAGTTGATGACTGTCATCGAACAGATCACCTTTCGAGGCCGAAACATCCCAGCCTGCAATTGCGTCCGGCAAACCTTCCGGCAAACCAAAATTTTTCAGGATGGCTGCATATTCTGCAGCCGGCAGATCTTTGTACGGAATGTGCTTCCCCGTCTGGTGCGAGATTTCAGCGGCCAAATCACTCAGGGTACAGGCTTCATCGCCCGCAAGTTCATAGACCTTTCCCTGCTGACCTTCGGTGGTCAGTATCGCAACGGCCGCCTCGGCATAATCCTTCCGGGAAGCCAAAGAAATTTTACCGTCTGCCGCACTCCCAAGAAACGCTCCTCCCGCGAGCGCACCCGCAATGGAGCCGGTATAGTTCTCGGTATACCATCCGTTGCGCAAAAACGTAAAAGGAATACCGGCTTCCTTCAAAGCGGCTTCGGTAGCAAGGTGTTCTCCGGCAAGACTCAGCGAAGAGCTATCGGCATGAAGCAGGCTTGTATAAACAATCCATTTTACACCGGCTTTCCTGGCCGCTTCAATAACATGCCTGTGCTGGACAGCGCGCTTTCCCACTTCACTGGCTGAAATCAGCAACAGGGTATCTATACCTTTTAAGGCAACGTCGAGTGTTTCGGGTTTGTCGTAGTCCGCCTCACGGGCTTCCACCCCAAGGTCAGATGCTTTTTGCGGGGAACGAACCAAAGCAACAATATTATCAGCCGGGACCTTTTCCTTTAATTTGGACATCACGATACGACCAAGCTGTCCGGTAGCTCCTGTAATGCCAATTTTCATATTGTGTTGTTTTGATGAATGATTAAAGACCGTAAAGTTACTGTTTGAGGCTGTAAAGGAAAAGTTAATTCTCAGCAATAAGGCAATACTTATCGGAACTCAACGCTTTAGTAACCTCCCGGAAAACCAATGGGTGCCTTGCCGGCATGCCCCGGAAGTATTTTTGATAAAACTGGCAGCGCTTCAACCTAAGCTGTTTTGTAGATCCTTGTGACCCTTAACCAGCGTTTCTGCAATCGGTATCGCTTCGATTTCCAGTCAAAATCACGAATTAAATTTTACTTTTGGATGACTGATTGCTCAGGCGGATGTACAAAATCGAACCGTTAATGAACAGCTACTTACAGTATTTGGAATGGCTGCAGCCAATAAACGATTTTGCGTCGAGGGAGCGAACGCCTTCGATTGAAATATTTTGTAGATTTAGGGTGTCAGGGGCGGTTGAAATTTAACGATGGTAACTCCACCCAAGCGCAAAGCCACGCTGGTATTGACAATGATCTGCCTAACGCAAAATTACAGATGTTCCCGACGTTGAGTCACGGTAGTCCTGAAGGAGATGGAGGAGAGCTTCTGTCCATTGAACTGAAAGATTTTTTTAGAGAGCTTAATGGCGATTAAAACAAACTTACCAGTTGTGTTCAATCGAAAACAGAAGACTTTCAAAATATGCTAAAGAACGGAAAACGCTGAAAACATATGAAAACGGCTCCATCAATGTGGTCCGGGTTCAGGCCAATAATCTTTAACAATATCCGGAAACAATGACTAAATACTTTCTTATTTGTGCAAGCAAAGACCATGTTCTGAGGGGTATAGAAGGCGGTTTTGCACAGGCTGGCCACGGCAGAAAAGACTTGATAAGTAAGCCTGCAAAAGGTGATTGGGTTGTATTCTATTCATCAAAAGACAAATTTGAAAACGGCAAGCCATTACAAAAATTTACTGCTATCGGGCAAGTTGTTGACGAAGAAGCTTACCAACCAACAGGTAGTGAAGCGTTCAGGCCTTACAGACGAGATGTTAAATTTAAAGATCATCACGAAGTTGAAATACGCCCTTTGCTTGAACGACTTACTTTTATAATGAATAAAAAAAAGTGGGGGTTTTACCTTATGAGTGGGTTTCGCGAAATTTCAAAGGAAGATTTCGGGGTAATAGAGACCGCAATGAAGGAAAGGTAAGCTCAACTCATAGCCTGATGGATGATCAAAAATCAGTCCGAGTATGAATAGACCGGTAACAAGCAGAAAATTCAGTACCTTATTACCAGTGGTAATAGGTCTGCTCTGACCCTCCCGCTTCTTGCTACTGGCATCTGTTTGAAATAATATTGGCTGTAAATAACCGGCTATTAGATTTTCTTGTTATCTTTGCAGCGGAAACGATGACAAGACTGAATCCTGTTTGCATGCAATTTTCGTTCTTTTAATTAACAGTCGTCATGTTTCTCCTCGGGGTGCCTTACTAAATCAGGCTGAGATCACACCCGTTGAACCTGGACCGGGTAATGCCGGTTAGGAAAGGTAAGAGATTGGCCTAACGGCCAAGAGATTTCCCTTACCTGTTTTTGATAAATGTTGACCGGAAGATGGTGTAGCTGCACCCTTTTGCCGTGCCGACCCAAGTCCTGTATTTGGTGAGGAACGCAAAAGGAATCTGTGGATCCCGTCTTTAGCCGACGATCCCTTTAACAACCAAAAACAGTCCTTAACATGGAAAACAGATTGCGGTACGTGATAATGTTCATCGGTTTGCTATGCTTAGCCGCGCAGGCCGACGCCCAGTATTCCTTTTCGGGAAAGATCACCGATCAAACTACTCATCAGCCCATCGCCGGCGCCAGCATCCGGTTGCACGGAAAAACAACCACGGGCGCTTATTCAAATGACAGTGGCAGATTCATCATCAAAAATGTTCCCGGGGGAAATTACCACCTGCAGGTGACCTACCTGGGATATAAAGACCTTTATCAGCGCATCGTCCTTGAAAAAGATCTGCAGAATGATCACATTACTTTAAAGAATGTAGGCCTTTTTGTGAAACCCATAGAGATCACCAGCACCCGTGCCGGAAAGAATGCACCCTTTACCAAAACAATCATTACCGCCGAAGAGATCAAAAAAAACAATCTCGGACAGGACCTTCCCTACTTATTAAAGGGGCAGCCTTCCGTGATCACTACTTCGGACGCGGGGGCGGGCGTCGGATACACCAATATCTGGATCCGTGGCAGCGACATCACACGCATCAATGTGACCTTTAACGGCATACCGGTGAATGACGCCGAATCAGCCGGCACTTATTGGGTGGACATTCCTGATATTGCCTCCTCCACAGGCAGTATCCAGGTACAACGCGGTGTGGGCACCTCCACCAACGGTGCAGGTGCTTTTGGAGCGACGATCAATTTAAGCACCAATGAATTTCACGGAGAACCTTACGGGGAACTTATGAGTGCCTATGGTTCCTTCAATACCTGGAAACATGAGGTCAAAGCGGGCAGCGGGTTATTGAATAATCATTTTACGGTGGACGCGCGTCTCTCCACCGTAAGCTCCGATGGTTACATAGACCGCGCGTCCTCCGATCTGAAATCATTATATTTCTCCACCGCCTACTTTAATAAAAAGACCTCCCTTCGCTTTAACCTTTTCTCGGGGAAGGAAAAAACTTACCAGGCCTGGGACGGCGTACCCGGAGACTCCCTGAAAACACACCGCACCTATAATGACCTGGGGCAGATGCCCAACGGCAAATTCTACGACAACCAGACCGACAACTACCAGCAGACCTATTACCAGCTGTTCTTGAACCATGAGATCAATTCCCGGTGGAATTTTAATATCGCCGCCTTCCTGACACGCGGCAAGGGGTATTACGAAGAATATAAAATGGACCAGGCCTACAGCACTTACGGACTCTCAAACCCTGTGGTGGGGGGAGATACCCTCAAAAGCACCGATCTCATCCGTGATCTCTGGCTGGACAATTACTATTATGGTACCGTCTTTTCATTGAATCATACGGGGAAGGTATTGAACTGGAACCTCGGAGGCGGATGGAACCGTTACGAGGGAAAACATTACGGCAAGGTGGTCTGGGCCAGGTACGCCATTGATAAGGATTACCGGTATTATTACAATACGGCCAATAAAAACGATTTCAACCTTTACTGGAAAGGCGACAAAGCGCTGAGCGCCCGGCTGGAGGTATACCTTGACCTGCAATACCGGCATATTCAATACAACATCTACGGTTATGATCACGCGCCCGGTCTTATTCAACTCAACCATTATAA
>DASULB010000022.1:0-8760 GCA_036278455.1 Chitinophagaceae bacterium
CCAGCCTGTCCAGTTCAACTGTTGACGCCGGTTTCAATGAGAATTTATCAAAGTCAAAGAAAATATTTTTCAGGGTGATCCGGGCATTCAATTCTATGGGCTGCAATCCGATATTGATGTGAAAGGGCTTGCCCTCCGTCGTATCCCGGAGGGAAAAATTATCCGAGTAAAAAAGATAACCAGGCTTGCTGACGTTAAAGGCATAATCCTTGCCCACCGGGAGTGTGATCAGGTAAGATCCGTCCGGATCGGTCGGGATATGCGTAAGGGTTTTCCCGCTGGAGAGGTCTATCAGATCAAGCGCCGCCCTGAGGTGGACTTTTGTTTTTTTGTCGTACACATATCCCTGTACATAGAGGGTGCGCGTGGGACGGGCGGCGGGATAAAGCGTGAACGCGTATATATCCAATTTCCCGCGGGAGTCGCTGCGGTCAGAAGCAAAATAAGCCGTTTTGCCGTCAGCGGCTACAAAAAGACTGCCATCATGACCTATGGTATTGATCGGATAACCCAGGTCCTGGGGCTTGCCCCAGCTGCCGTCAGCCTGTTTACGGGCATAATACAGGTCTACCCCTCCTATTCCGGGCCAACCGCTTGAGGCAAAATAAAGTGTCCGGTTATCGGCATGAATAAACGGACTGCTCTCATCCCCCGCCGTATTAATATCGGGACCCAGGTTTTTCGGAGCGCCCCAATGACCGTCGGGCTGCAGGTGACAGACGTAAATATCACTTCCGCCATATCCACCCGTACGGTTGCTTACAAAATACAAATCGCGGTTATCGGGAGAAAGACAGGGCTGGGTGTCCCAATATGGACTGTTGACCGGTGGCCCGATATCGTGCGGCTCACTCCAGCCGGTAGTGGTCCTGTTCGCGTAATAGAGGTCACAGCTTCCCATGCCGTCGGGGCGGTTGCAGATAGTATAAATGAGCACTTTGCCGTCCTGGGAGATGGTTTGCGCTCCTTCATTATAACGTGAATTCACCGGTGGCCCAAGTGGGGTAGCCCCGCTCCAGGTGCTGTCATCCAGCAAATGGCTGATAAAAAAATCTTCATTCCGGCTGCCGATGTTGCGGGTGAAGATGAGCGTCTTCTGGTCAATGGTTAAGACCGGCAGGTATTCCGGATCAGGAGAGTTGATGCTGTCGCCCAGGTTCACCGGGTTAAAGGGAAGATGCCGCTGTTCGCTTTCCAGCCCAAAGGCAAAATGTGCTTTCCACTGCAGGGCGCTTCCCCTGGAATCTGCCGACAACCCGGGTCTTTGCAAGTACACTGCCAACAATTGGAGCGCCTTTTCAAAATTCCCTGTACCAGCCTCCGCTTTGGCGTACATCAGGTAACCGGGTAACAGGAACAGAGAATCTATCTGGTTGGCCTTCTCGAAATACGGAAGTGCCTGGGCATATTTCCTGTCTCTTTCATACAAACTGGCGATTTGTGCATAGGCATCCAAAAAGCGGGGATCCTCCTGAATGGCTTTTTCCAGAAAAGGGATGACCTTGGCCTGGTCATCCGCCGAATTCATCATCATGGCCTGCTGCGCCCGCTCATACCACCTTTTCGCCTTGGGCGTTATCTGGTCCGGATCATAATGCTGACAATATCCTGAAAAGCCACCAGCCAGTAAGACTAGGAATATCAGTAACTGTTTCATAGAACTATAGTTTAACATAACGCAAAAGCGGTGCCCGGGCGTATGAACCGGTTAATTTCAATCAGGGGGATAATTTCCGCTTAACATCGTACTTTTGCAACGCATGACAGAAAAAATCCTTATCATCGATTTCGGCTCGCAATATACGCAACTCATTGCCCGCAAAGTAAGGGAATGCAATGTTTATTGTGAGATCCACCCCTGCACCAAGCCGGTGGTCCCCGATGCCGCCGTCAAAGGGATCATCCTTTCAGGAAGTCCTTTTTCAGTGAATGACCCGCAGGCTCCCAAAACGGATATCCGCGCCCTGGCGGTGAAAACACCCCTTCTGGGCATCTGCTATGGGGCTCAGTTGATCGCACAGACGTTTGGAGGAGAGGTTGCCAGGAGCCGGCACCGGGAATATGGCAGGGCTGCCATGACCCACAGCGACCATGAACCTTTGTTGCAGTCGGTTTCCCCAAAGAGCCAGGTGTGGATGAGCCATGCGGATTCGATCGTCCAGCTGCCGGAAGGTTGCCAGATCGTGGCGACCACCGAAGACATACCCGTAGCCGCCTTCAAATGCATGGATTTCACCCCCCAACCTTTATATGGCCTTCAGTTTCATCCCGAGGTCTATCATTCCACGGAAGGATTGCAGATCATCAGGAACTTCCTCACCAGGATTTGCGGTTGCTCCCAGAACTGGACGCCTGCCGCTTTTGTAAAGGAAACCATCGCCCAGATACGTGAACAGGCCGGTGACGGCCGGGTGGTCATGGCCCTGAGTGGCGGCGTCGACTCCACCGTAGCGGCCTTCCTGATCCATGAGGCCATCGGAAAGAGCCTCTATGGCGTATTTGTGGATAATGGCCTGTTGCGCAAGGATGAATTTACCCAGGTCCTTGATTCCTACCGGCAAAGCGGACTGAATGTCCTGGGCGTGGATGCCAAAGAACGTTTTTACACCGCATTAAAAGGCGTCTCAAACCCCGAGGAAAAAAGGAAGATCATCGGCGGGCAGTTTATCGATATTTTCCAGGAAGAGGCCACGGGGATTTCCGGCGTTTCCTTTCTGGGCCAGGGGACCATTTACCCCGATGTGATTGAATCGGTATCGGTGAATGGCCCTTCGGCTACCATCAAATCGCATCACAATGTGGGCGGGCTGCCGGAGAAAATGCACCTGCAGCTCATCGAACCGCTGCGTTATTTATTTAAGGACGAGGTTCGCAAGATCGGAAAAGAGATAGGCGTGGATGAGAGTTTTCTCCGGCGCCATCCATTTCCCGGGCCGGGCCTGGGCATTCGTATCCTTGGGGAAGTCACCCCCGACAGGGTGTCCCTGTTACAGGAGGCGGATGACCTTTATGTGCGGGGACTCAAGGACAGCGGTCTCTATGACGAGGTGTGGCAGGCGGGCACCATCCTTTTGCCGGTGCAAAGTGTCGGCGTCATGGGTGATGAAAGAACTTATGAATATACCGTGGCACTGCGGGCCGTCACCTCTACCGATGGGATGACCGCAGACTGGGCACACCTGCCTTATGATTTCCTGGCGAAAGTATCCAATGACATCATTAATAAAGTGCAGGGGATCAACCGCGTGGTATTTGATATCAGCTCGAAACCGCCAGCTACCATTGAATGGGAATAATTTTTGCTCATGAAGTGGTGATTCGCTATCATTTTTTTGATGCAGTTTAACGCTCTGACATCGACAATCCTAAGCCGAACCTGGTGTATATCACGGTGGTTTACTACCACCTTTTTGATGTAGCTTGGTTCTATAACATCTTTTTTCAATAGGCAAGTCCCTTATATGAAACGTTTTACTACTTTTATCCTGTATTTCGCGTGCATCGTGATTTTGCTCTCGTCCTGCAGTCTGTTCAGAAAAATAAAATCCACGCGGATTCCTCCCCCGGTAACAAAGCAACCCCTGCCAAAAGAGGAAAAGCCGGCGCCCGCCGAAAAAGAGGCCGCCCTGCCGGCACCTTTTCATGTCAAGGCGTTCGCCAAAAAGGTGTTCCGGCCTGTATACAACGTCGCCCTGTTCACGCCCCTATACCTGGATCAGGTCACTTCGGATACAGCGTTTTCGGTCAACAGCCGCACACCGCTTCCCGGCCCCGCACTCGCGGGACTTGAATTCTATGAAGGTGCCTTGTTGGCTTTGGACAGCTTGCAGCAGCAGGGAATTGCCCTGCACTTATTCGTATATGATACCAAATCTACCTCCAAACCCCTCTCCAGGATTCTTCACAGCAATCAACTGGATTCCACCAACCTGATGATAGGAGCGGTCGGCAGTGACGCGTTCAAGGAGATCAGTGACGTCGCCAAGCAAAAACAGATCAATTTTATCTCCGCCACTTATCCCAATGACGCCGGCATCAGGGAGAACCCCTTTGTCGTCATTGTGAACAGCACGCTGCGGGTCCATTGCCACGCCATACAGGATTTTGCACAACAGAAATTCAGCGATAAAAACATCCTGGTGGTCTATCAGAACAACGCCCAGGAAAAGCAAAACCTGCAATACATGCAAGAAGCTTATAATCAAATGCGTTATTCCCGAAAATCACCGCTGCATCCCATTGAATGGAAAGACACATCCGCCACCAATCTGCTCCCCCATCTCAGCAAAGACAAAAATAACGTCATCGTCCTGACAGCACTCTATCCGCAGGTGGCCCTGAGCATTATCGGGCAGTTGGTGCCACTGGCAAAAACCTATAGGATCAGTGTGGTTGGTATGCCGACCCTTGATGGCAACCAAAACCTTAAAAAACCGGAATATAACGGCATCGATATTTATTATTCTACTCCTTACCCCTATAGCAATGCGGCAAGCGTCCCTGCCATCAGGAGCATGATGTGGCAGTTCTTCCGGAAGTATCGCTCGCGTCCCTCCGACATGGCGTTAAAGGGATACGAGACCTTATTTTATTTTGCTGAACTGCTGCGCCACAATGGGATGTATTTTAATAAGGCGCTTAACAGCAATACGGGCCACCTGTTGACGGATTTCGATTTTCGACCGATCTACAAGACCGAGGACGACAAGCAGCCCCCCGATTATTTTGAAAATACACATTTGTATTTCATGAAGATCCGCGATGGCAAAGTGATGCGCGCCAACTAAGCATTATTGAGACTGCCCATTATCATCGATCATTCCAACCCAAAAACCCCCTGGTTCAATAGCCGGAGCGCTTCGGTCTTATAACTTCCCTTTACCAGGATGGATATGTTGTGCCTGCTGCCGCCATAGGAGATCATCCGCAGCGGAATAGGCTCCAGCGTATCAAATATTTTCTTCAAAATAGAGGGCGTAGTGGCGATCTCATTACCCACCAGGCTGATGATGGCCTGGTCAAAGTCCATCTCAATGCTGCCGAACGGCTCCAGTTCATTCTGAATGTTGGACAATTGACTGATGTCGTCAATCGTCAGGGAGACTGCCACCTCGGAAGTAGTGATCATGTCTATGGAGGTTTTGTATTTCTCGAAAACCTCAAAGGTTTTTCTAAGGAAGCCATAGGCAAGGAGCATCCGGCTCGACTTTATCTTGATGGCCGTAATGCCATCTTTCGCAGCGATGGCCTTCACGCCGTCCCCTTTGGGCAACTCGGTAATCACCGTCCCCTTGGCCGCGGGCTGCATGGTATTGAGCAGTTTGACAGGGATATTGAAATGTTGCGCAGGCCATATGGACGCAGGATGCAGGATTTTGGCGCCAAAATAAGCCAGTTCCGCCGCCTCATCAAAGGAAAGCTGTTCTACCGGGAAGGTGTTATCCACTACGCGCGGGTCATTGTTATGGAGACCGTCGATATCAGTCCAGATCTGTACCTCTGAAGCATTCAGCGCGGCACCGATCAGGGAAGCCGTATAGTCACTTCCCCCCCTTTTCAGGTTATCCACTTCACCCTTCGCATTCTTACAAATGTATCCCTGGGTAATAAAGATCTTTTCGCCCTTATGCTGGTTCAAAAGTCCCTGTAATTTCTTTTTGATCCTGGGTATTTCCGGCTCGTCCCTGTCATCGATGCTCATGAATTCAAGGGCCGGCAAGAGTACCGCTTTCACACCCTTTTCCTTTAGGTATACATCAAACAACTGAGTAGAAAGCAGTTCTCCCTGGGCCAGGATATCTTTGTTCAAAGCTTCGCTGTAGGATATCTTCAGAATGATCTCCAGGAACTCGAAATGTTCATCCAGGATAGCCAGCGCCTGCTCCCGGCCTTCAGGCGTCAGAATAAGCAACTCACAAAAGGCATCATAATGTTCCCGCAATTTCTGAATCTGACGTCTCGCCTGTTCTTTGTTCCCAGCCATCAAGGACTGCCCTATTTCCACCAGCGCATTGGTCGTCCCTGATAATGCCGACAAAATGACAAGCACCGTATCTTCCTGATGCGTAATCAACTGCGCCACCGCCTGCATGCGGTCAGGCTTCCCTACAGATGTTCCCCCGAATTTTAATATTTTCATCGTTTAATTAATTATTGTTCAATCGATCAGTGTTTTTATAACTCTACCGAAAATTTCTCAGCAATTTCCTGAAGATCCCTGGCCACGGGCTCTGTTAACGGAATGCCCGTTGTTTTACGATGCATTTCCATCTGTCTCTCCGGGTCACCCGGTATCAATACCTTCTCTGAGCCATCGACGGTTTCCGCCTCCCGGAATCTGCTTATCCAGTGATCCATATCCTTGATAAACGCTTCCTTGGGCCGGAATCCATCCACCCGCATTGCGCCAAAGAAATGACCCAGCCCCACTCCTACAGGGTCCTTAAGAGGGAGGAAACTCACAAAGGGAGGTGCCCAGGGTCCGTAATTGGCTCCGGAAAGAACCGCCGAAAATATATCCACGATGGCTCCCAGGCAATAGCCTTTATGGCCGCCATGCTCCCGGTCGCCCCCCAAGGGTAGTAAAGCACCTCCTCTTTTTAGTTCATCCGGTTGAATGGCGGCATTTCCCTCCCTGTCCTGGATCCACCCCACCGGCGCCTGCATTTGCTGACGCTGCAACATTTCCAGCTTTCCATTAGCAACCGTTGTTGTTGCAAAGTCGGCGACAAAAGGCGGTTGCTGGCCAGCGGGGACCGCCACGGCGATCGGATTGGTGCCCAGCATTCTTTCTTTGGAAAAGGTGGGGGCTACCAATGGACTGGCATTCGTCATGGCCATACCGATCATATCATGCTCCAATGGAAGCATGGCATGATAACCGGCGATCCCGAAATGGTTGGAATTACGGACACTCACCCATCCGCTGCCACAGGCTGCTGCCTTGCGAATGGCTACCTGCATCGCCCAGGGAGCAACCACCAGGCCCAGCCCGGAATCACCATCCACAGTGGCGGTGGAGGGTGTTTCGTGTACGATTGTGATATTCGGACGGGGATTGACGCGGCCGGCGTCCCATAGCCTTACATAGCCCGAGAGCCTTGCCACACCATGCGAATCTACACCCCGGAGATCCGCTGACAATAGTACATTGGTGGCCAATGCTGCGTCCGGTTCCGGAACGCCCATCGCCAGGAAAATTTTACCGGTAAATGTATGCAAGCGGTCATATGAAAAAAACCTGCTTGTGGCTCCTGCTGTCATGGAATAATGCTCAATTGGCTAAATATTCAGGCTTGTGCCGCCGGGCCTCCGAAATTCATGGGAATATTAATAGGTTCCTGGTCCTGGATGGCGCCATTAACGGATTCATATTTCTTCACGTTATCAACCAATGCCTTCATAAACCGCTTGGCATGCTGGGGTGTAAGAATAATTCTGGACTTCACTTTAGCCTTGGGAATGCCGGGCATAACATTCACGAAATCAACCACAAATTCGGCATTGGAATGGGTAATAATGGCCAGGTTGGCATAGACCCCTTCGGCCATTTCTTCACTTAGCTCAATGTTTAATTGATGCTGCTCATTATTCTGTTGTTCGTCCATAATAAAGATTTGTCCGCCCGACAGTAGGCTAGGGTACAAAGGTAGTGGACTTTCCAAGTTTTAAAAAGAGATAAACTTGAATTTTTTAGAAGATATCCTATCTTTGCACTCCTTTTGGCACAACGGCCTCCTTGATAGTATGCAGGGGGATAGCTAAGAGGATAGGAGTTTGAATGTCATTAAGACAAACGGCGAGGTAGCTCAGTTGGTGAGAGCGCAGGATTCATAACCCTGAGGTCTCGGGTTCAAATCCCGATCTCGCTACTAATATTGAAACGTAATGTAGGACTACGTTTCGACACACTTTAAGGTTGGTTTCTTAACCTGTAGCATTACTAAGGTCAGTAAAATGCTACAGTTACCCAATGGCTGCTCATGCAGTGAACCAACTATCTATCCCAAAGGATTGGAAAAGGGCTAGCGCATCTCTCAAGAAGAAATGGTATCTCCAGTACTATTTTCATGATCCAAATTTTATAGAGCAGTATCCTCGTGGCAAATTCTGCCAGGTGAAAGGAGGCGTCAATCTGCTCAAGACGGTGGAAGAGCGAAGGGATGCCATTCGTATGGTCCAGGATGAGGTTATCCGATCGCTTACAATCGACGGCTATAATCCAACTCTGGGTAAAATTATTACTCCGGTATTGACTGAGACTGATATCAGCGGAAGCACTCCCTTCATAAGGGCACTAAGGGCGGCCCGCCAAACCCTGCACGTAGGAAAACATACCAAGCGAGACCTGGAAGATGTAATAAATGGGGTTGAGAAACCAGCTATGAAACTTCGGTTGTCTAGCCTGCCAATTTCCATGGTGACACGCAAACAAATCAGGCTCATATTAAACGACTGCGGAAACACCGCTCATAAGTTCAATAAATTCAGGACCAACCTGATGATCCTTTTCAGTGAGCTGTTTGAAATGGAGGCCACCGAAAACGATCCGCTATCCAAGATTAAAAAGCGGAAGACAATAAAAAGATGCGGTTAACGCTTACGCCGGATGAACGCGAGAAGGTGAACGATCATCTGCACCGGAATCACTATACCTTTTGGCGCCTTATGCATATTTTCTTTCATTCAGGATCCAGGGAAACGGAAGTAATGCAGATACGCACAGTTGATGTTGATCGGTGGCCAACGGTTTAAAGTCAT
>DASULB010000023.1:0-13486 GCA_036278455.1 Chitinophagaceae bacterium
ATATGATGAACACATAGTAATCCGTCAGTGCAGTGAACCTACACCCGAAGTACTCAAGATCTACAACGCTTTAAAATATAAACATCGTCCGTTTACAAGGAAAAAATCTGTAGTCCCCCCGCCGGAAACTCGCAAAAAGGAACTCATGGATAATCAAGGTTTCCTGTCCGGATAGGTGCAATGTGGGTTAAATTCAGTAGAAAACTGATTTTGTAAAAAACTTTTTATTTAGATGGAGGTAACCCCTATTCCTTAATAAGAATTACTTCATATTAATATGCAGACCTTTATTGCTTTACAGATTACCATCATAAAGGTTCTTTTCATTCTACGGGTTTATAAATTGATAAGCTAATGGAGGCTTGAACATTTATGATTACTTAAGTAATGGTGTTTGTGGTCCATCTTACGCAAATTGCGGATAGTCATTAGAACTTTATAAAAGCATAGCTGACTGTCATAAAGCAATCAATCTTTTTTACCAAAATAATCTGCTTTTGAAATTTCTAATTTTAGCAGTTTGGAATGTAAGGTAGTTGAAGGGATATCTAAAATTTCCGCAGCCCCACCTATGCCTGCAATTTTGCCATTACATTTTCTTAATGTTTCAATAATGAAAGAGCGTTCCACTTCCTGGAGCGATTTGTTAGAAACATCAAGTGAGCCTTCGTTGTCATTACTTATACTTATCGGTAATTGGATTTCTTTCAGCGTATTTTCCTGCGTCAGTAAAATACTTCGTTCAATAAGATGTTCAAGCTCCCTGACATTTCCGGGCCATGAATAGCTTTTTAATTTCTTTAAAACATTGGAGGATATCGCAGTTACTTTTCTTCCTGTATTTTTATTATACTTGACAAGGAAAAATTCAGCCAAAGGCTCGATGTCTTCAATACGATCCCTAAGTGGAGGAAGATGTATTGGAAATACATTTAACCGGTAATATAAATCGGAACGGAAGCGGCCGGCTTTTACTTCGTCCTCCAGGTTACGGTTGGTGGCAGCGATGATCCGGACGTTAACTTTAATGGTAGTCTTTCCGCCCACTCTTTCCAGTTCATGTTCCTGGAGCACCCGCAGCAGTTTCACCTGCGTCTCAAGAGGCATTTCACCAATTTCATCCAAAAATAAAGTGCTGTTATTCGCTAATTCAAATTTTCCAAGTCTTCGTTCGATTGCGCCGGTAAATGCACCTTTTTCGTGACCAAAAAGTTCACTTTCTATTAAGTTGTAAGGCAATGCCGCACAATTGACTTTTATGAGCAGCTTGTCTCTTCTCGGAGAATAATTATGTATTGCACGGGCTATTAATTCTTTACCTGTTCCCGTTTCTCCAAGTAAAAGCACGGTGGAATCGGTGGGTGCTACGAGGGACATCATGCTATAAACTTTCTGTATCTCCGGGCCATTGCCTACAATATCGGAAGAATTATAGATAGTTTTGATCTGTTCTTTAAGATGATCATTTTCATGTTCAAGCATTCGCTTTAAAGCCAGTACTTTTTCGTTAGCCTTGATGTTTGATACGGCTATCGATATTTGTGCACAGATGCCTTTAAGTAGGTTTATATTTACATGATCAGTTAACAGCCATAGTGTCCCGAGAACCGTATTTCCTACACGCAGGGGTGCGCCGTAGGCATTTTTAAATCCAGCTTTCTTCCAAAGATAAATGTAAGGCCCTTTATTTCCCTGCTTTTCTTCTTCTTCAATGTTAAAGACAACCGGGTCGTTACTGAGTAGCACTCTTTCTGTCAGTTCTTCACGAATTGTCACTTCTGCAGTAAAGAGCTTTTCATAAATATCTTCATTGATAATAGAGGCGGTTTTGTCATGTATGTAGGGCTTGAGATGTACGCCATCTTCCTCTATCAACCTGATCATCGTTAATCTCAGATGAAGTACATTTTCAAAAACCTTCGAGATAGCGATGTCAAGATCATCTTTCGTTCTTACGGCGGCTATGTCGGTGCTGAAGTTTAACAAAAATAATTTTTCCTGCTCCCGTTTTGTAACTTCTTCGTTTGACCTTATATTAGAAATGGCAACAGATACTTGGGCGCATATCCCCTCCAAAAGCAATTTATTTATTTGAGGAGTTATCACCCAAAGGATTCCTAATTTTTTATCTCCAACACTTAGCGATGTCCCAAACATTTTTTGAAACGCCGGTTTCTCAGCGCCCAGGTTTTTCCAAAACTCAATATAGGGGTCCGTATTTCCATGGCGGATCTCCTCATCAAAATCAATAAAAACGGGAGTATTTTTGCTCATTGCCCGCCCTGTAATGCCTGCGTTCACGGGGATTTTTGTATCGAGAAGTTGTTTAAATGCAGGATCTTTTAGGTAAAACACATCCTTGTCATGTACAAAAGGACTCATTGTAGTACCGTCATCGTTTATAATTCTTATAAAGTAGGCCTTTATCTCACTCAATTTCTTTAAGGAGGTATGGATTGCCTGGCTTATATCAGTTTTTGTTGTTGCCGAAGCAATTTCATGGCTGAATTCAAGTAAAAATGACTTGTCTTTGTCTTTGTTTGAAATCTCTTCATTTGCTAAAATGTTATTTACTGCGGTAGCAAGTTGACTTGAAATGCGCTCTACAATTTGAAAAGAACTCTCCTTGAAATTGTCCGGTTTATCTGAAAATAAAATAAGGCTGTGTTTGCGATTCCCTTTATCCGGGAGCATTTTGATCAGTATTTCCTTTGCCCCTGTTGCATGATTTAATTTAACCCAGGTGGGAACCCTATCCAGGTCAAAAGATCTTATATCAAACACGATCGGTTTTTCAGATTGAGAGGCCACATCATAAATTCCATCATTAACCGGATTAGGCCTGTTGATTAGCATTTCATACTCGGGAAAGTCTTTAATCTTTGACCCTGGATCTGTTAGAAATGCATGATATGTTTTGCCACCTTCGTCAAGACTCAGCATTACGCTATGGGTAAAATGAATTACTCTCTTCAGATCGTGATTAATTACATTTAATAAGTCCGACCTTTTACGCACCGTTACCATCTCATTACTCAATGCAAGTAAAGTTTGGGTAATAAACTCTTCATTTTTTATTTCATCATTGATACTAATGTTTGCAACCGCATTGGATAACAGTGGCGCTATGGCATACAAAATATTTTTAAAAGTATCTGAAAAGCTGCTTTCCCTATCAGAATAAATAAATACAAATCCGATCGTTTCCATTTTGTTGTTCAGCCTTGCAATCATCGCTTCTTTGATACCGGTTTCATAATTGACCTTCACGAATCCCGGGACTCCTGGTTTATCGATGATGTCTTCTAAAGTGAAAGAGACGGGTGTTTCAGATACTGAGACCATTTCTATAAAAGGATCATCAAGGAAATATTGTTTGGCAAGTAAAGAAGGTAATTCCTTGCGATGCCTGATAGGCAGGGCTTCAATATCAAGTAAAAATGGATAATAGGTTTTATTTTTTTGATCGATCAGGGATATCACTGCATGGGTAAAATAGAAAAGACCTTTAAGCGTTGAAGCGAACACCTTAATGAGGTCATCCTTTTCTCTAACTTTTATAATAACATCGCTTAGATCAAGCAGGAGTCCTTTTTCTTTTTCGTGATTGGCAAGCTGCTCCTCAAGCAGCTTCATTTTTTTCTTAGCCACAGCATACCGGGGGTCCTTTTGAACAGCGTTTTTCATTGTATGTTTTTTGGGTTTGCCAAGGCACTAATGACAAATATCTCCAAATGGAAACAAAATATAGTTAAAATTAAAAAAATGTTATTGATATTCGGCGATTTTCTGGCAGTATTATCCTTCTAGCAGCCCATTGATTTTACATTTAAATAGATGTCGGATTGCCTGTCGCTAATTGTAGCCTGATAGTCAGCCGCTTATACTTATGTCAGGTTTAATAGCATGTAGGAGATTTACATGGAATTTGAAGGTGAATATTTCACCGATGTTCATCGGGAGTTTCCTGAGGTTGTAAATAATCAGATAAAATTGTCTGGCCTGTTCCTTAGTTCCATTCTTTCCATTAAACTTGAGGTGCGATATTCACCATCCGCGAGACGGAAACTGGAAGCGCTGTCTATAGGAAGTTCTAAAAAAAGTAAAAGTATTCCTTCAATGTTGAATAGATAAAGGCGTATATACCGGTGGATGTTGCTCCCCCATCCTTTTTATGTTGATCCTACCCTATTTGAAGGTCGGATGAGCCATGTTATTCGTCTTTTGGTTTTCATCCTTTTTTTTCTTCACTTTTGGATCGGACTGTCATTCCGACACCCCCTGGCCCATCGAGGGTGGAATAGAAATATAATTATCCTTAAGTGTCAGGTTGTACCTTTTTGAAAAGTCTGTAATGAAGTCAAAACGGAACAAAGCTTGAATTCCAATACCATGATATAATATTACAGTGCTATATAGTTTAAAATGAATAATGTGGTGCGAAACAAATCAGTTACTAACATTTTGCAATTACGATGACCCCATGTTGGTCGCTGTTCTGTTATATTTTCCCTATAAAAGTACGATTTATAATGAAAAAATGAATGAGGAACCTTTTCCTGGCGAACCTATCAGGCATTGGAGCGGGCATTTACGGCGCAGGACATCCATAGCTTTACGATTTCACCCAAGCCACGATGATACCGGAAGTTGTGCGCGATTATGGACTTCTTAGCATAGCTGTCTTCCACGATTTGGAGCAAGCTTTCCGTTTTTGCTGTCGCCACCTGTGGGCCTTTCATCACGTAAATTGATTAAACAACTTTAGGCGAAGTGTTCTATTTAAAACACGATAAAAAATCAATCAAATTTAAAACTATGGTGTCTCGGCTTTCTTCTGAGGGATCTAGGCCGCCTTCCATCATCGCCGCTATTGGCCTGTCCGTGACTTCCTTTACCCGCTGTTCTGCCTGTAAACGAATATGTTTTGATGAATTTAGTCGCAAATGCCCCGTTAGATTGGCTTATTTAGACCCTGTCAAAATCAAATTTTCGTACCACCTTTATAGCCAGGAGTGAACAGTTACAACAATCGGCAAAATAAGTGGAGCAGCAACCACGTAAAAACGGGCGAAACCGAAAAGCCAGATGAGTAGGAAACAAAAAATGGTTTTATGTCAGACAACAATGTTTCGTTGCACAGGGTTCTTAAAGCGTCTCCGGAAAAGATATACCGCGCATTCACCGAGGCCCTGGCAATTGCCTCGTGGCTTCCCCCATACGGCTTTCTTTGTACGGTCCATGAGATGGAAGTAAAGACAGGAGGTTCCTATAAAATGTCGTTCCAAAATTTTACCACTGGTAATAGCCACTCATTCGGAGGGAAATACATGGAGATCAGGCCCAACGAGTTTCTCAAATACACCGATAAATTTGATGACCCCAATCTTCCGGGAGAGATGATCACTTCTGTTTGGCTTCAGAAAACTTTAGTGGGCACGGATATAAAAATTACGCAGGAAGGGATTCCTGCTGCTATACCAGCAGAAATGTGTTATTTAGGCTGGCAGGAATCGTTGGAGAAATTGGCTAAGCTGGTAGAGCCCGAGATACCAGATATGTGACTAATCGGGTCATTGTTCAGCGGGCCTTTTGCATTTGTTCAATGGCGATCGTTCCTTGGGGCGTGACGCCCATAATCTCGGTGACAACACCCAGCGTTTGGCTGGTGTCGAAGAAAGCCATTCTTGCAATTGGATGGTCTACTTCGCTGATAATCGCATAGTCTTGATCGCGCAAAATACCGGTGATCCGGTCGAAATCACTCACCGGCAATCGGAAAGCAATATGCTGTATTCCACCTGCGGGATACAGGGCGAGATAATCATGGAACATGCTTTGGCCGGAAACAGGCTGGATAAGTTCGATGAAAGTGCTACCATTATAGGTTTGGGTAGTCAGCCATTCGCCGGTGACGACCTTGCCATAATACGTCATGCCCAATTCCCGGGCGCCGAGGTGTTCCGGTGGGGGGAACCCGGCGATGCCCAGGGGATCTGTAAGAAATTTTACGGCGGCATGAATGTCCGGTACCACCCAGCCGATTTGGGCCATTTCAAGTCCGGCGATGATGTCGTTGATGCTGTCCATGTCTGGTTGCTGTTAGTAGCAGGAACAAAGTTAAAACAGATGGATTTCCCATGTCGGGGCATTTACGTCGATATAAAGGCAGTTTGCGACTACTTGCATGTATGGCTGTTAGCCTTTGCGCAAGGCTGCACCTTTGCCCTGCCAAAACCTTTTTTGTCAGATGGGTATGAAAATATCCTGCTATTCTCTTTCTCAGAAAAGAGGCAAACCGGCTGCCGCCACGATTGGCATTTGTTATGCCTGCGGTTTTCGGCACATTGTCCGACTGGTTCCATCCGCCTCCGCGTGAGTATAAAAATCTTTCTTCATGTGGTTTTATCCAGCAAACCAGAATTTCAGGTATGCTGGATCGGGTTTCTTTTGCCCATGCGCAGATCAACCTTGGCTGGCGGTTTATTTGTATGGCAATTAAAAAAATATGATTGATTTTGAACGAAATCGGTACACGCGTGTACTTAACCTTCAGAATTAAAAAATATTACAATGAAAAACAATTATCAAAAGTTTCGTGGCCTGCTGTTCACCTGTCTGTGTTTTGTCTGCATATTTGCTTTTAGCATGACAGGATCACCTCAGGTCAAAGGATGGTTTCTTGCAGGAAGCAATCCAAAAGCTTACAAGATCGGTGTGGAACATGACAATGAAAGAAAAGGTGATGTGGCGTACCTGAAATCAACCAGGAAGGCTAAAGGATTCGGCACCATCATGCAAATGTTTAAATCTGATGAATTCCAGGGTAAAAGAGTCCGGCTGACAGGTTACATCAAAACTGACCATGTAAGGCACTGGGCAGGAATGTGGTTCCGTGTAGACGGGGATAGCAAGGTATTGGCGTTTGATAATATGCAGAAGAGACCGATCAAGGGAACAACCGGGTGGCATATGTATGAGATCGTGCTGGATGTAGCGGCGAATAGCCAAAAGATCGCCTACGGTGTCCTTCTGGACGGAGAAGGGAGCGTCTGGCTGGATGACCTTCAATTTCAGGTAGTGTCAAAAAGCATCCCGGCAAGCGGTTCCTTTTTGCTGGATAAGCCTGAAAATACTAATTTCGAAAGCCCAAACCCTTAATTCTAATCCATCCGCAGGTTGTTCCGGTGAAAGATAAAAAATATCATGACTGCACGGACGAAGAACTGATGCTGTTGGTTGCAAGCGGCAGCGAAAGTTCCTTTGAAGAGGTTTACCGCCGCTACGCAGACAGGATGTGTCGTTTTTTCTATAGACGACTGTATCAGGATGAACAGAAGGCGCAGGATTTTACGCAGGATCTTTTTTTAAAAATCGTGGAAAAAGCTGATTTGTTCGACCCCGGTAAAAGCTTCGTAGTATGGCTATATATGATTGCATCGAACATGTGCAAAAATGAATACCGGCGAAATGCATTACGAGGTCAACATCACGGGGAGGGACTGCAAGCTGTGGAACGAACCGCTGCTTCAGCCTCCACGTTGAATATAAAATATGATCAGGAACTTTTCCATTCAAGCCTTGGCAAAGAACTGGAAAAATTGCCTGAAGCGCAGCGGCTCACCTTTATCTTCCGCTATCAGGAAGATCTCAGTGTCCGCCAAATCAGTGAAATCTTAAATTGTTCAGAGGGGACTGTTAAATCACGTTTGTATTATACCCTTAAAAAGTTGTCCAGACGGCTCAGCCTGTTTGATCCCACAAACAAATATGAAATGAAAGCGCTTGAAAATAATATTGAGCGGCTGCTCATCAATTCTTCTTTCGATGAACTTACCCCGGAAGACAGAGAATATGTGTTGCAATATTTATCCGAGGATGAATTCCGGTCCTTTCAACGTGTGGTCCTTTCAGCGAAATTTCCCAATTCTCCGGAAAGATTGATGCCGGCTGCGTTAGGGCCCGAACTGAAAAAGAAATTCAGGGAACATCACCGCAAAAACCGGCGAGGCATATTTTTATTACCACCCGGGAATGCAAGGATCATGGCTGTATCCATCGCTGCGGCCGTATTATTGCTTGTTGTTTTTATTCTTTTTGCTTACCAATCCAATAAATCTGTGAGCAATCCCGTCGGTCCGTCCTCTCAATTGGTACAGCGTGGACGCCAGGGAACTTTAAAATCAAAAATCATATCAAAGCGGGAGGAAAATCCTTCAGCGACCCCGGCCAATCATCTGGAGACTCAGACGCAGGCCGGACTCAACAGGAGTACGCTCATTTCCGGCAATGCTGAAGTCACGGCGACACCTTCGCTCGAAGAAGGACAAAAATTATTATGCTATGACATCCATTTTTCGCTTTATCCCACAAAAGATGCTCCTATGGGAGCCATGGACGATGAAATACCGTGTCTGTATACCGGATTCGATCTGGATCAGTCAGGCAAAGGGAAAGAATAGGGATGATTTTTGCCCGTCAGGGCGCATGACGCTGAACAGCCTGGCTACCAGTTGGCTCCGGCGCTTAAAGACCGTCTGATAGTCCTCTGATACATTTTGCGTTGATTGAAAGGACTTTTACCGAACAATTTCAGTAGTGGACCGGAGGTCGGCTGACCAGCATCCCAAAGGCGCTTTCTTCAAAACAAATTCGTATTATTTGAACTTTCCCATACTGAGACCTTTTTTGAGGCGTTCCAGGTCCTCTTGTATTGACACCGAAACAGAAACCGGTATTGCCACCTAGTATCCGTGCAAGGAAAGGCCCATTAAAGTGGCTGAATCACCCCTCTACAAAGTCCTTTTTACACCCTCTTGGTTACGACCCGGAAGGTTAATTTTGTTTTACTTTGATCAATACCGGATTTTAAAACAAATCAAACCATGAAAAACCAAGCCTTCAATCACAAGGTGGGATCGCGTGAAGAGTGGATGGCAGCGCGGCTCGAACTATTAGAGGAGGAGAAAGCACTCACGCGGCGTGGCGACGAACTCGCGGAGCGGCGGCAACAATTGCCGTGGGTTCGAATCGACAAACCCTATCAATTCGAGACAGACGAGGGGAACGCCTCCCTTACAGACCTTTTCCGAGGCCGGTCCCAGCTGCTGATCTACCACTTCATGTTTGGCCCGGACTATCAGGCAGGGTGTCCCTCCTGTTCGGCGATCGCAGACGGGTTCAATGGCGTGTTCGTCCATCTTGCGAATCATGATGTGACGCTTTCGGCAGTGTCACGCGCTCCGCTCACGCAACTACAGGCGTTTAAGCAGCGGATGGGCTGGAACTTTCCCTGGGCATCGTCGTTTGGAGGAGATTTCAACTTCGATTTCAACGTCTCCATCACCGCGGACCAACAGCGGGAGGGTACCGCGGTATACAACTACAGAAGTGAGGCGCCAACCAGAAAAGGGGAGATCGCCAGTGCATTGACCAAAGGTGGCGAAGGGCCAGTTGCGGAGAATGCGGCCGTGACCGGCACTGACGTGGCTACCTATACGCGCGAAAGGCCGGGAATGAGCGCGTTTGCACTCGAGGACGGGATCGTCTACCATACTTATTCCACTTATGCGCGTGGACTGGACGCTCTCTGGGGTATGTACCCGTGGCTGGACCGCGCTCCCAAAGGGCGCAATGAAACCGGCATCTGGTGGCGCCTCCATGACGAATATGACAAACGGTGAACCAAATAGGGCTTGCCGCGGATATAAAAGGAGCCTTGAGATTCCACAAGCGGTAGTTTCCGGCCGGACTTCCTCGCTTGCCTTTCTCGGCTTCTCGGCATTGCTTTTTGCTGTATGTACAACGGTGACGATTGCCTGGTGTGCATCCATGTCGGCGGTGGGCGGAATGCCGATGCCCGGTGGCTGGACAATGTCGATGGCCTGGATGAGGATGCCCGGAAAGACGTGGCCCGAAATGATGGCATCGTTCCTCACCATGTGGGACGTCATGATGATGGCGATGATGTTGCCGTCCCTTATTGCCATGCTATGGCACTACCGCCATGCAGCTGTCAGGAGTGGCATAATCCGCCTCAACTGGCTGTCTGTGTTAGTGGCCGCCGGTTACTTCTTTGTCTGGACGGTGGTCGGGATAGTCATTTTTCCATTGGGCACTGCCCTGGCGACGATGGCGATGCGGCAGCCGGCGCTGGCACGTGCCGTACCGGTCACGATAGGCGCAGTTGTTCTAATTGCCGGTTCTTTCCAGTTCACTGGGTGGAAGATGCACCACCTTACTTGCTGCAGGGAAATGCCGGATGTCAGCGTATTACCTGCCGGCCCCTTTACAGCCTGGCGGTATGGTGTACGTCTTGGGTTCCACTGCTGTAGGTGCTGCGCCAATCTAATGATCATCCTGTTCGTTATCGGGATCATGGACCTCCGCGTGATGGCTGTCATTACGGCCGCCATCACCATTGAACGCCTTGCTCCTGCAAGTGAGCGCGTCGTATGGGCCATCGGATTCATTGCCGTAGGGGCAGGGTTGTTCCTCATCACCTCATCACTCGGAATCGGATAAAATGCCTCTCGTTTGGAGGACTTCACTGACATGTGCAGCCTGGGTCGTCCGTTATAAGCCGTCTGCAATTCCTGATACGCCATTATTCGTCTCTCTGATGGATTACTGGCTAACGCTACCGGTTCATTTTTTGCCGGGACCTGGCAGCGTTTTACTGAAAGGATTGCTTACAATGCCGGTATCTGCTTTTTCATCCTGTTGGGTCAAAAGCCAGTCCGATAGCCGGTCGTGAACCCAGGGCAGTATCCTTCCGTTTACCTTCTGATCTTTAAAAATAGCATTCAACAGCCGTCAATTTTATGCCTGAAGATATCATAAGATCCTCACTACAAAATTCGTTATCTTTATCACAGTTATTAAGAGGATGATCACTACGGCATCATCTAATGCCGTTTCACACATCCGATAATATACATCCGGAACGATGATAAAAACTGTTTAAGGTGGCAAAACCAGGAGTAAGATTTGCAGAAGCTTTGAGATTCCTGAGAAAATTAAACAACGGCGGGGTGGTGGGTATACATACCACCGAAATACCAAACAGGTATTACCGGCAGATCCTTCTAAAGAACGGCTTTCTCAGGACTGTCACCAAAGGATGGTATATCGCTGTCCATCCCGATGAAAAAGAAAACGAATGCACCGCGTGGTACAGTGGTTATTGGGAATTTTGTGCCAAATTCCTGAATCATAAATATGGAGATGACTGGTGCCTGTCTGCCAACCAATCGCTGCTCCTTCATGCCGGTAGCCGGCTGATACCCCGGCAACTCATGGTGGACACATCGCGGGGCAACAACCTGCCTACAACGTTACTGCACAATACCTCTGTTTTCAACAGGCGGGCGCTTATGCCATCTGCTGAACAGATCGGGACAGAAAACGGGATCAGGATGTACACGTTGCCGTCCGCCCTGGTTTATTGCTCCTCAGGTATTTATGTAACCAATGCCCTGGATGTCAGAACCGCCTTGTCACTGATAAAGGACAGCTCGGAGATACTGACTGTCTTATTGGAAAACGGACATAGCACGCTTGCCGGCAGGTTGGCGGGCGCTTTCAGGAATATAAAACGTCATGAAATAGCCGACCAGATCATGACAGCGTTCATGCGGGCAGGTTATGATGTAAGGGAAAACGATCCTTTCAAAACTAAACCGGAGATAAGGCTTCCCGCAGCTCAACGGTCACCTTATGTAAACCGGATCCGGCTCATGTGGTCGGGGATGCGTGGGATTATCCTGAAGGATTTCGGTGAGACACCGGGCATTCCCGATCATTATCAGGAATACATGAAGGGGGTCGATGAACTTTATATTACGGATGCCTACCATTCCCTTTCCTTAGCGGGCTACCGCGTAACTCCAGAGTTGTTGGCTAAAGTGAGCGACGGTGGATGGATCGGCAAGAGGAATGGTAACGTCGGGAAACGAAGGAATGCGGTGGCGGCACGGGGATATTATCTGGCGTTCCGGCGTGTGAACAAAACGATTGTTGCCATATTGAATGGAAGCAACGCGGGTTACCAAACGGGGATAGATCATTCAGAATGGTACAGAGCGTTATTCGACCCAGGTGTTACCGCGGGCCTGTGCAAAGCTTCGGATCTGGCTGGATATCGCCACCACCCGGTCTACATCGGTCAGTCGAATGTTATGCCCATTAATGCAGATGCCATGGGCGAGGTGATGCCCGTTTTATTTGGTTTACTTTTTGAAGAACCCGAAGCCTGTGTAAGAGCGGTTCTGGGACATTTCATTTTTGAACTGATACACCCCTATATGGAGGGAAACGGAAGAATGGGGCGTCTGCTGATGAATACGATGTTGGCTTCAGGTGGCTATCCCTGGACGGTCATCCCGGTAGCAATGAAAACAGCCTACAGGCAGTCACTGGAACGGGCAAGAACTGAGAAAGATATACGTTCATTTTCAAAATTGGTCGCATCCCTGGTCAATCAAAGCATGCGTGGCAAAGCTGTGGCAGTCCCGTCAGTGTTAAAATAAACATGATTGACTTAACAAAGCGCGATCTTAGCGACAGACAGCACGATGGTTGTATCAAGGCCTGGGAGGCATGCGGTTTTGTACGAATCATTTCTGATTCCAAAAATGATGAGGGTAGATAGATAATACACGGGAACCTTTTATTTGGAATAGACTGCTGCAACGATGATGTTATTTCATGCTTATCCCGATGGTCAGGACCACACAATTTTGTCAGCGGAACAACATTTTTTTATGCTCAGCTCGGAAAGGTTGTTTAATTTTGTCGTCATGAAAATAGCCACTTATAATGTCAATGGGGTGAATGGCCGTTTGCCGGTATTATTGAAATGGCTTAATGAAAAGACCCCCGATGTTGTTTGTCTGCAGGAGCTGAAGGCGCCGCAGGAAAAGTTTCCCTTGCAGGCCATTCAGGATGCAGGTTATCATGCGGTGTGGCATGGCCAGAAAAGCTGGAACGGTGTCGCTATCTTGGCACATAACCGCGAAATCAGGGAAGTGAGACAACGCGGGTTGCCGGGTGATCCCGAAGATGTTCAGAGCCGTTATATCGAGGCGGTGGTTAATGATATTGTTATCGGCTGTTTATACCTTCCAAATGGCAATCCCACGCCGGGACCAAAGTTTGATTATAAATTGCGCTGGTTTGAACGGCTGACGACTCACGCTGCCCAACTCCTTGAATCCAATATGCCGGTCGTATTGACGGGTGACTATAATGTAATACCCACCGAGTTTGATGTGTATAAGCCGGAGCGCTGGATAAAGGACGCGCTTTTTCTGCCGGAAGTCCGGGCGGCTTTTCATGCACTTACCGCGCAGGGATGGACCGATGCGATACGAAAACTTTATCCGGAAGACCAGATCTATACATTTTGGGATTATTTTCGTAATGCCTATGCCCGGAATGCAGGATTGCGTATTGATCATTTTTTACTCAGCCCATCGGTCGACGG
>DASULB010000024.1:0-4249 GCA_036278455.1 Chitinophagaceae bacterium
TCATAAAAGAAGTTCAATATGGCGCATTCTGAGCTTTAATTTATTCTACACATGAATTTATTCTACACATGAAGATGAGCTTTGGGATTTTGCCACTCGAAAAATGCTGATTTATTGATCACGGGCGTTAGCCCAGCTCGAAGAGGTCCCGCAATTCTTTGTTGCTCAGGTTACCTATCCAGTTCTCACCGGTAGCTACCGTCATGTTTGCCAGTTGCTTCTTGCGCTGGATCATTTCATTGATCCGCTCCTCAAACGTATCTTTGGTGATGAAACGATGCACCATGACATTGCTCTTTTGTCCGATACGGTAAGCGCGATCCGTCGCCTGCGCCTCCACAGCAGGATTCCACCACAGATCATAATGAATCACATGATTGGCGGCGGTTAGATTCAGCCCGGTGCCTGCCGCTTTAAGGGAAAGTATGAAGACCTTGTCGGCGCGGTTTGTTTGGAACGTGTCGACCATTTCGCCCCGCTGCTTCACGCTACAACCACCATGATAAAACAACGGAGCATCGCCAAAACGCTCCATGATGAAATGTTTCAGCAGGCTACCCATTTCGGTGAACTGGGTAAATATCAATACTTTTTCATTCGCTTCCACGATGCTTTCCAGTTTGTCGAACAGCAACTGCATCTTACCGGAAAGCATAGCATCCAGCACATTATTTTTCAGGAACTGGGTAGGATGGTTACAAACCTGTTTCAGGGCCAGGATCATTTGCAGCACCAATCCCTGCCTGACGAACAAAGATTTCTGATCAGTTGCTTTCACTTCCTCGATCGCTTCCAGTGCTTTATGCAACGTTTTTTGATAGAGACCGGTCTGCGCTTTGGTCAGTTGACAGAAACAATCCATCTCTATTTTATCCGGCAGGTCACTGATAATGGTCTTATCACTCTTCAGCCGACGCATTAAAAAAGGAGCTGTGACGGCTTTCAGTTTGTCCGCCGCTTCCTGATCATTGCGGTTTTGAATGGGATTGGCAAAGGATTGTTTGAACTCAGACAACGCACCCAGGAAGCCCCGGTTGCAAAAATCCATAATGCTCCACAACTCGCTCAGCCGGTTTTCCACCGGCGTACCACTCATCGCAATAAAATTACCTGCAGGAATGCTTTTTATGGCTTTGCTTTGGGCTGTCTCCTGATTTTTGATATTCTGTGCCTCATCAATGACGAGCACATGCCATTTCATCTTTTTTAGAATGGCGGTTTCACTTCTGACAATGCCATAGGAGGTGATCAATACATCATAGGCATCCTTTCTATCCAGCTTTCTGCCGGTACCATGATGCAGCAAACATTTCAGGGAAGGGGCGAATTTTTCAAATTCAGCCAGCCAATTGGTCAAAAGGCCGGTCGGCGCCACGACCAGCGCTTTCTCCTTTTCCAGCATCCCTTCTTCCTTGTATTTAAGCAGGGCGGTAATCACCTGTAAGGTCTTTCCCAGGCCCATGTCATCGGCCAGGACACTGCCAAAGCCGATCTGCTTATTGTGGTATAACCAGGCAAAGCCCCGCTGCTGGTAAGGACGAAGCCGCGCGTGGAGGTTTACGGGCAAAGGAATATCCTTTTGCGTGGTCAACGTCCGTATCAGGGCTTCTACCTCGCTGGTCAGGGCTATTTTCGCGCCACCATACTCCTCGCCCAAAGCAGTGCGCAACAACTCAAGGGATGAGGGCTGCCTGGAGGAAGTAAAATGTTTCTGCAGTTTTTCGAGATCCGCCGGAGAAACATAGATGTACTTCGTTTTGAATTTGATCAACCCCTCACTGCTCTTGAGCAACTTCTTAAATTCCTCCTCCCCCATGACCACATCACCGATCGCCACCTGCCAGTCAAAGTCAAGCAGCTTGTCCAGGCGCATGAAACCGGTACTACTCTGCTCTTTTTTGCTGATCCGCACGGTGGTTCTCGGCCGGAGGATATGCTGCAAGGATTTGGGCAAAAGAATATTCATATTCAGTAGCTGAATGGCGGGAATCGCCTGCATCAGAAAGGGTGCAAAGGTAGCGGTATCCATGACGATCATCTGCTTCCCCTTGCTGTTGATGTAATCATCCAGGCCGGGAATAAAGGAACTCAGTTGTGCGAGTGACCGGAGAATCGGGAAACGGATTTTATCAAACTTTTTCAGGGTCAGCACCTGCTGCAGGGCTACCGGTTTCTCTAAAGGTTTGTCCTTCTCCACCATGTTAATCGTTACCCGGAACTTCTCATCGTTTAACTCATCCACCACAATGGCGGGCTTGTACCTGCCCTCCGTGAGGTAATAGCGTTGCAACCAGGCACCGATGCCACCCGGCAGCGCCGCCTGGCCCGGATCGGTAAAGCCGTAACGCAGGCCATTAAAAAAGATATCCAGGAAGATGTCGCCGTCTGTACTTTCCGCAAAGGCCTGCAACAGATGATCCAGGAAAACAGCTAACAGGTTGACGGCCACATCAAGCGTCAATGGCTGCCCACCCATCCTCAACAGTCCCGGAGGTAAAGAGGCCCCCAGTTTTTCCGTTAAAGCGCTTACTTCTCTGCTGAGCTGGGCGGGAAGCCAACGGATAATGTATCCTTTTTTATCCAGCCTTGCAATTTGAGGAACCACCGCTCCGTTGGCGACCAGATTGATGCCCGACAGCAGCACGTTACGCAGCGCCGCTACCGAAGGCTGATAGTCCTGTAAATGCGCCGGCTGGATTTGCCAAAGCATCCTGATGAGCGATGACATGGAAATGCCGGTTTTTTTCTCGTCTATCCACACCGTCACTTCATTATCAGGCGTAAGTGAAAGGTGGATATTGGAATGATGATCAATCTCTGATGTCGGAATGATGGCAGCATTTGCCTTTTTTTTAACCGGTACAACCCTCCTAAAATCGTCAACATAAGCATAATCATCCATGGCCGTTCTCCCGGCCAGCACACGTCCGGCATTCTTAACAGCCTTCTGCAGGGCGAATGCGTATTTATCCCGGAAATTTCCGCTACCCGTGTAAAAGGCGGGATCATCCCCAAGGAATTGGACCAAAGCATCCGTAAGGGGCGAGAGCGTGGAAAAATCGAATGATGGCGCCGCAGCATCGTCATCGGACGCGCCTTCATTTCCAAAGCTTTCAATCTTTTTCATCCTGCCCTTCTTTTCTTTACTGATGGACGGCCCCTTTTTTGTTTTAGGGGCAACAGGCTGCGCTTTCAGCAAGTCCGACAGAAGAGGGATGGAGATGCCTTCTGATTGTACATGGATATTTTCTCCCTGAAGTGCAGTTGTTAAATCCAGTCCGTGCAGCTGAAAGACCAGGAAGGGATTGTTGTCTATTTCTTCGCTGACCTTATAAATAACAGCGGCCAGATGTTTGCAGGGTACCGCAAAATCAGGGCAATTGCATTGCATTTTAAAATCTGTCCACTGCCTCGGAAATACTTTAAGCCCGCACTCATCGGCGATCTTTAATATTTCAGGATCAAGTTCCCGGTTCAAAAGCTTGGAAATGACGACCGGTTTTGCAGCGACCGATTTGATAAGCTTCGCCATTCCGGCCTCAGTGAAGGGCGGAATGGCAATGGTAATGTCATAAGGCCGCGGACGGCTGCCCTTCACCTTGGCTTTGATCACGTTCCCGTCAATGGAAATATCCGCCACTGATCCCTTTCGTGCATAAGTAGCGCCCCGTGGCAGGCGATTGCCAAAATCAATATTTGCCAGGGAATTGAGCCATTGCTGTCCCCACCAGGTCTTTCCGAACTGTTTAGCCATCCTAAAAAATCAAATTATTAAAACATACATCGATAAAGCCGCAGTTCATGCATCAGAGTTTCATGCTCCCATCGTCCATTCGCCCGTCCACTGACAAGCTCATCTGCTTCATCCGGCCTGGCAAATTTACCCTTTTGAGAAAAATTCTTTGTCTGAATTTCAGCTTATTTCGGCCCTCACACCAGAAAGGATCTATTGTTCAGGATATCAGTATAGACCCAAGACAGCACGGCTGCACCGTGAAATTGAACGATAAACGTCGCTGAAAAGACATCAAATCATCGGACAAGCCGGCGCGGGATCGAAAAGAAGTTCAAAAAACACGAAATTTATGTTTTCTAATGACGCTTAAAGCAGGCGGATCCGCCGATCAAAGCAGGCAGGCACCCTCTGGAATACCTGACATTCACTGCATTGCAGGCATCATCGTATGTGGCGACCAAGCAACTGTTGCTGTAAATGATCCTGTGAATAACGGATAAAAAATATAGGAGG
>DASULB010000025.1:0-12767 GCA_036278455.1 Chitinophagaceae bacterium
AAATTCGGAAATTTATGGCTTCTGCCGGCTTAAAAGCCGGGAAAAAACATAATTTTAGTAAAAGCTACGGTGCCGGGATGGCTTACCTTTACAGTAATTCCGGTACCGTTAACTATCCGGTCGGGATTTTGTTTATATAAACGAATATAATTTGAAGACTTATGATCACAAAAATGTATGCGGTTTCAGGTATGGTGTGTGACGGTTGCTTAACCACGGTAAAGACCGCTATCAAGAATCTTCCCGGGGTCATTGAGGCCAGGGTGCAGTTCACGGAACCGCAGGCCATTGTCAGCATGCAGCAGGAGATCTCCGCAGCAATTTTCCAGAACGCTCTCACGGATGCCGGCCAATACAGCATCCGCGAAATAAAGGACGGTGACGGTGGTCGGGGGGATGAAAAAGGCTCCGGCCGGAAACTGAACAAAGTGCTCGGTTTGTTTCATCATAAAAAAGAATGTTGCAAATAGTCCCGGTGATATTGATACAGGGAGCAGGATGAGACCGGGGCGGCCGCCTTTTAACCGCCTGTCTGCACCCGCCGCATAAAAAGAAATGCTGTTCATTCCTTGCTGCCGGCTCACGAGAGGTCGTTTGTCCTCAAACTACCGCACTGCGCTCCGGCATACCTCCTCTTCCCCAAAAAGAGGGAAATATTCCTCATTTTTTCTGCGAGATACCTGGCTTTCCCGCCTGCCCCGATGGTACCGCCGGCTGTTTTCCTGGCCAGAGCGCCTGTAGGCAGGTAAGAATTCGCCATTGGTCTGTTTCCGGCCGTTTCTGGCGCATTCTTTGTTTTTATCCAATCATACCTTAGGCGTTCATGGCAAGGCGGCGGTCGGTGATATTGGCGGACGATACCACGCGGGACCTCCCCGAGAAACCATTATCCATACCTACGGGAAAACCGGTCATTGGCGGCCGACCATGGTGGGATGCCGCCTTAGCAGACTACCTCCTGGTATTTTTTATGGAAACAAACCACTTTATGAAATCGCTCTCCCCCGGGAATATATGGAAGGTCATAAAATTATCCGTCAGGGACTTTTCGGAGAACAAGATAACAAAGTTGAGTGCCGCCCTGGCTTATTATACGATCTTTTCGTTGCCGGGGATACTGATCATCATCACCACCCTTGGCGATGTGTTTTACGGGAAAGAAGCCATAGAGGGCACTATACAGCAACAGATCAGCGGTTTTGTCGGGAACGACGCAGCGCTCCAGATACAGGACGTTATCCGCAATGCCGCCATTTCCCAGAAAACTTCCTTAGCCGCCATCGCCGGCATTGCCACCCTGCTGTTTGGCGCGACAAAGATGTTTGGAGAGATCCAGGATTCGCTTAACCAGATATGGAATCTTAAGGCAAAACCCAAGCGCGGCTGGCTTAAACTGGTGATCAACCGCCTGCTTTCTTTTTCCATGGTGATCAGCCTTGCTTTTCTGTTATTGGTTTCACTGGTCATTAACGGGCTGGTATCCATACTAAGCAATCACCTGGCGGCCTATTTTCCCGAAATAACCATCACGGTGGTCTATGTTTTTAACCTGATACTGACCTTTGTGATCACCGTGTTTTTATTCGCCATTATTTTCAAAGTGTTACCGGATGCCATGATCCGTTGGCGGGATGTAACGGTGGGTGCAGTGGCGACTACCATCCTTTTTATGGCCGGAAAGTTCGCCATCGGTTATTACCTCGGCAGAAGTAATGTGGGCAGCACTTACGGTGCTGCGGGCTCTCTCATCGTGATTCTGTTGTGGATCTATTACTGCGCCATCATTCTGTACTTCGGCGCCGCCTTTACAAAGGAGTACGCGCAGCATTTCGGATACCGCATCTATCCTTCCGACGCGGTATGGATCAAAAAGGTGGAGGTAGACACCCCACAGTCCCTGGACCAGTTGGAAAGAGAAAAGGCAGTCGACAGGGCAATGGAAAAGGTAGCCGACAAGAGAAAGCACCGATCGAAATAAGATACCCCTGACGGGACCCTTTACAGGCGGAGACCGCATCTTCCGGAAGCGACAACAGCCATCACCCATGAGAGAAAGCGTGAGGGGAACGCCGGCTTATCTACGCATGTTCCTGATTAATCGACACAATCTCCCGCGTCCGGGTGAAGATGTATATTATTGTACCGGATACCGGCAGATGGAAAAATGTTTTTTCTTGTAAACAATCAGGTTCTAACAGGTGACAACAACCCTTCGTTCCACATATTATACCATCGGCATTCATGTCGTTATATGGGGTTCCCTGATGGCCATACCGGCCGTCCTGTTTCATGATATGCCGGTGCATTCCGGTTTGCCTCGTGGCTTTTTCACGGTCACCAATGTTTATAACATAGGCTTGTTTTATCTGAATGCCTATTTCATGTATCCAAAACTGCTTAACAGGAAAAGCTGGTGGCTCTATGTTCCGGCTATTCTGTTGCTTCTCCCGGTCAGCTATGCATTGAAATTATACGGTCTGCGCCTCTTTGATCCGGGGTTTCACGCCGATGAATTTAACAGGCGCCTGCTGTTTTTTCCACCCATTCCTTTTTTACTGGCCAGCATCTTTTATCGCGCCATCATCGACCGGATCTATTGGATAAAAAGAGAAAAAGAGATCAGGGAAGAACGACTGGCCTCCGAGCTGAAATTCCTTCGCTCACAGGTCAGCCCGCATTTTTTGTTTAACATGATGACCAATATGGTGGCGCTGGCAAGAAAGAAATCGGACAAACTGGAGCCATCGCTTATTAAATTGTCGGAATTATTGCGTTATATGCTGTACGAACCGGCCACCGGCAGGGCGTTGCTCCGTGATGAGATCGAATATTTAAAGAACTATGTGGCACTTCAGCAGTTGCGCTTTGAGGAGGATCTGAATGTTCAGCTGGATACGGAAGAAGGCCCACCGGATTGTACCATCGAGCCCATGCTGCTCATTCCATTTGTGGAGAACGCCTTCAAGCACGGAAGAGGAATGGTGAGCGTGCCTTTTATCAGGATATCTTTGAGCGTAAGACAACAGCAACTGCATTTTAGCGTCATCAATAGTTACAGCCCGGAGAACGGCTCAAAAGACAACAGCTCAGGTATCGGTTTACAGAATGTGAAAAACAGGCTGCTACTGCTTTATCCCGGAAGGCACTGTCTTGACATTCACACCGGTCATGAAATTTTCAGGATAGAATTAAAAATGGACCTCACATGCTGAATTGTATTGCGGTAGATGATGAAAAGCTGATCCTGGAACTTCTGGCGGATGATATCAGACAGGTTCCTTTTTTGCATCTTGTGGCCACCTGCCGGAGTGCCCTGGAGGCCATCGAGCTGTTGCACCATCATGAAATTGACCTGATATTTCTGGACATCCAGATGCCCGGATTAAACGGATTTCAATTTATCGGTTCGCTGCAAAATCCGCCGATGGTGGTGTTTATTACTGCTTACAGGGAATACGCTTTCGATGGATTTAACGTCAATGCGGTGGATTACCTGTTGAAGCCCGTGGGGTTCGACCGGTTTTTAAAAGCCTGCAACAAGGCATACACGTACCATCAGGGTTTGCAAAACAAGCCGGAGAAAAACGAAGGGCCTGATTATTTTTTTGTGTACGTGGAATATAACCAGGTCAAGATCACCATTGATGAAATCCTTTATATAGAGGGGATGAAGGACTATGTAAAAATATTTATCACGGCCTCTTCCAAACCCGTGATCACCCGGCTGAATCTCAAAGCGATGGAAGAAAAACTGGCCGGTTACCGTTTTGTCCGTTCGCATAAATCCTATATCATTTCCGCCGATAAAGTGACCGCCATCAAAAGGGACCTGTTGTGTATCGGCAACATCGAACTGCCCCTGAGCGAGAAATATAAACCCGGCGTAGAAAACATGCTGGCGCGCTAAATCTTCACATTTACCTTTTACATCGCAGCAATTTCCTTACAGGTATATTCCTGACCAATGCTTGTGGCCGGTGGCCATAGCTTTGTGTAAGAAGAGCAACAGCACCCAACCATGAAAAATACCTGGCTTGTTTTATCCGGCGCCGTTCAGTTATGGTGGAAAGGGGATGGCCCGCTCGCCTGGGTGGCGTTAAAAATCCTGTGGGTCTTTTAAAGGGAAAGGAGTGATTTGTCAGCGGGAAGCCTGGTGGGAACCGCTTATTTATATTATTCACACTGTTAACATACAATGCATCATGGAGTTCTTATTGTTAAAGTCGCATTCCATCCTTCGTTATGTCATTCTGGTATTGCTGCTGTGGTCGCTGTTCACCGCCTGGAGCGGATGGCGGGGGCGGCGGCTTTATAAGCCGCTTCACGGGAAACTGCATAACATCACCAGGCTCTTGCTGCTATTGCAAATGCTGCTGGGACTTACGCTTTATTATCTGCTGGGCTTTTACAAATTATTCGGGCACCTCAGGGAAGCTTCTGATCAGGTGGGCTTTTTTGCAGTGGCGCATGTTTCCATGATGCTCATCGCCATTATTTGCATCAATGCCGGTTATACCATTGCCATGAAAGCTTCCACTGACAAATGGAAATTTCGGCGCGTTGCTATTTTCTATACGATCGGCAGCTTCATCATTTTCATGGCCATTCCCTGGCCGTTCATGCACGGATGGGCAACGTGGATATAATGGCCGTTAAAGAAGAGAATTATATTTTTCATTTTTAAAACATACCATCATGTATTTCGCCATCAACATTTTGATTCATGTACTTTTCATCGCCTGTATGGTATTCATCATCGGGTATGTATTTGGTCCCTTTTCCGGAAAGCGGTCGCTGACTGTCATCACCAGGATAGCCGCCATCCTGGTCATCGTGCTGTTCATAGCAGGCCACTTCTTCTTTATGGGCACCGGAGACGGTTCCCGCGGGTGTTTTTGGCACCGGGATCATTCAGGCTATTACATGGATTCCCATCAAAGAGACAGCACCGGCCATCGGTATCATCAATGGAAATGAGCAACCTGCCCCGCTTTTTAACACGCTTTCTGCTGAATGCCGACGGGAAGCCGATTGGCATTCACTGGCCACCCGATGCGTTAAAAGCGGGCAGACCGTGTCTGCAGCTATCTAAAAACAATACTTGTTTTCTTCGATCAGTTTGCCGGCAATCCGCCTGCGCGCGTCCTTCGTGTTAAAAGGCTCGGGGCGCGTAAAGCGTTTCAGTCCCATGAGCAGCATGCGCAGTTCATCCCCCTGGGCGAAAGCGGCAATGGCATCCTTCCCCAGTTTGTAAATGTGGTCTGTGGCGTCCGTCGCTACGACATGCAGGATATCGGTCTGCAGGCGGGTACTTTCTGCACCGGCTTTTTCAGTAAGTTTGATCACACGCAGCAGCGTGCTTTCGGTAAGAAAAACATCGATCAGCATATCGGAGATGTTCATCACGATCTCCTGTTCCTGTTCCAGCCGGTTGCCCAGTTTTTGCATGGCCGCGCCGGCGGTCATCAGGATGGCTTTTTTCAGGTTCCCGATGTGTTTTCTTTCTTTGCCGAAGGGCGTGTTATCTGCTCCGCCCGAATCGGGAATGGAAGTTAACTCCTTTTGTACTTCCATGACGGGTGTCATTAAATCCAGGCGCCCTTTAAACGCCCGTTTTACCATCATGTCCAGCGTCAGCAGACGGTTGATTTCATTGGTTCCTTCGAAGATCCGGTTGATGCGGGAGTCCCGGTAGGCCCTGGAGATATTATAATCATCGATGAACCCGTTGCCGCCATGCACCTGCACGCCCTCGTCTACCACATAGTCCAGCGCTTCGCTGCCGGCAACTTTCAGGATGGCGCATTCTACCGCGTATTCCTCCGCAGAACCCATCGCCGCCTCCTGGAAGGGCTTTCCCGCTTCCAGCATGCTCTTTTCCCATTCCCCGATCAATTGTGCCGTACGGTAAAGAGCGGATTCCGTTGAAAATATCCTGATGGCCTGCTCGGCCAGTTTATACTGAATGGCGCCAAAATCTGCGATGGGCTTGCCAAACTGCTCCCTGGTGGCCGCATAGCGGATGGTAATGGTGGCGGCTTTTTTTGCGCCACCCAACGCGGCCGCGCACAATTTCAGCCTGCCGATGTTTAGGATATTGAAGGCGATTTTATGGCCCTTGCCGGCTTCTCCCAACAAATTCTCCACCGGCACTTTACAATCCTCAAAAAAGATCTGCCGGGTGGAGGAGCCCTTGATGCCCATTTTATGTTCTTCCTGCCCCAGGGTCATGCCGGGGGTACCCTTTTCCACCAGGAAAGCGGAAAATTGTTCCCCGCCAATTTTCGCGAACACGGTAAAAAGATCGGCGAAGCCGGAATTGGTGATCCAGCATTTTTGTCCGTTCAGCAGGTAATGCTTGCCATCCTCACTGAGGGTGGCGGTCGTACGGACGCTTAAGGCATCCGATCCGGCATTGGGTTCAGATAAGGCATAGGAAGCTTTCATTTCTCCCGTGGCCAGACGGGACATGTATTTGTCTTTTTGCGCTTCGGTACCAAAATACAGCAGCGGAAGGCAGCCGATTCCGGTGTGGGCGGCCATGGCAACGGAAAAAGAATGACCGCCGCCCAGCCCTTCATTAATGAGAGTGGCCGTAATGAAATCCTTGTCCAGCCCCCCGTATTTTTCAGGAAAAGGAGCGCCCAGCAATCCCTGCTCGCCCGCTTTATCCAGCAGGGAGGGCATCAGGCCGGGTTCCAGTTGATCGATGCGGTCGAGCACCGGTGTTATTTCCGTATCAATAAAGGTCTCGCACATCTCCAGAATCATGCGTTGTTCCTCGGAGAAATCCTCCGGAATGAATACCGTCCCGGGATCGGTCTCCCTGACCAGAAATTCACCGCCTTTCAATGTGTTTGTGGTAGCCTGTGTACTTTCCATAGCTTGTTGGTTTTTACCCCTGTAAATTACACAAACCCGGCCAAAGTAAAGGGGATAAACGTCCTGTTTATGAAAATTTTAAGGAATCCTCCCTGCCTGGATTTACAGGCTGGGGAAAAAGGACGGAAACCGCCTGTGGCGGTTCAAAACAACCACAAGGCAAGGCAGTTGGATGCGCGTGGTGAAAGGTAAGCCTTGGCGTATCATCAGCGCTAAAGGACACCTTCCAGTGGCTTTTGAAAATTGAAGGGTTATACGGTGGTGGTCTGCGTCGGTATTTAATCGGTTTTCAGAAAATAGAAATTTTCGCCAGACAGCACGAATCCCTGCTGCCTGTACAGGGAATTTCCAATCAGGTTACTTTTTTGGGTTTCCAGTTGCAGTCCACAGGCGCCGGTATCACGCGCCAGGGAGATGCACCGCCCGATGAGCAGCTTGCTGATATGTCTGCCGCGATGAGCGGGGTGGACGTAGAGATCGTTCAGCAACCACAACCGCTTTAGCCTGGTGGAGGACCATAAAGGATACAATTGTACAAATCCCGACAGGGAATGATCTGCCTCTGCCGCCACATAGATCACGGAATCCTTGGCCGCGAAGCGTGCCGCCAGGAATTCCCTGGCAGCCTTTTCATCCGGTGGATGGCGGTAAAACTGCCGGTAACCATCAAATAAGGGTACCAGGGGAGGGAGGTCTGCTATGGTGGCTGTACGGATCTGTGTCATATGATGGCAGGATTCAGGATCAATGTCATCCCCAAACATAAAGAAAACCGGTATTTTTTTATGTTTTTCCGCCGGGGATCTTTTTTTTTACGGATCTGCACCTGTTTTTTCCGCATCGGATTAGGCTTTTTACTGATCAGACCGCTTCTGCGCGATAAATAATATAGCTTTGCAGCATTTCAATTTAGACAGGAGTTTTTTTTCGGATGCAGCAACGACTGAATATAGCGCTGGTGGGAAATCCCAACAGCGGTAAAAGTTCACTTTTCAACGTCCTCACGGGCCTGAACCAGAAAGTGGGCAATTTCCCCGGCGTGACCGTGGATAAGAAGACGGGGCTGTGCCGGCTGGATGATGGCCATACTGCCAACATCATCGATTTGCCTGGAACCTATAGCCTGTACCCCAAGGGCGCAGATGAACTGGTTACCTATGATATTCTCATTAATCCCGACAGTCCTTACAAACCGGATATGGTGGTGGTGATCGCCGATGCATCCAACCTGAAACGCAACCTGCTGTTTTGTTCCCAGATCATAGACCTGAAAATTCCTACGGTGATCGCCCTTACCATGATGGATCTGGCAAAGAAAAAGGGTGTGGAAATAGACCTGCCCGGACTGGAGCGTGAACTGGGCGTTCCGGTGATCGCCATCAACCCCCGGAAGAACAAAGGGATCCTTCAGCTGAAAAAGACCCTGGTGATGACCGCCGACAAGCAGTACCAGGCGCCATCGTGGGATTTTGTAGACGTAAGGTCCATGGAATCGGGCGTGGTCAGCGGTGTCAGCGCGTTCGTGCCGGTGACCAGTGATTATGCCGCGCTGCATGTGGCTTCTCATGTCGATGAGCTGCAGTTTCTCAATGGTGGTCAGCGGCTGGCGATCAAAAATATCATTGCGGAGGAGAAATTCAACAAGACCAAGACCCAGGGCAAAGAGATCCTCCGGCGCTATGAGAAGATCAAGCAGATCATGGGCAGCACCGTGGTAGAGCAGGATCCCCTGTACAAAACGCTCCTTACCGAAAAAATTGACAATATTCTGCTGCACCGCGTGTGGGGTTATGTGATCATGCTGGGGATCCTCTTTTTGATTTTTCAGAGCATCTTTTCATTCGCACAATATCCCATGGATGCCATCCAGCTGGGCTTTAGCCAGCTCAGCTCCTGGCTGGGGACGCTGCTCCCCGCCGGGTGGGTGACCGACCTGCTCATCAACGGGCTCATCGCCGGGGTCAGCGGCATCGCGGTATTCATTCCGCAGATCATGATCCTTTTCGGTTTTATCACCATCCTGGAAGATACCGGTTATATGGCGCGGATCAGTTTTTTGACCGACAGGGTGATGCGTCAGGTGGGCCTGAACGGCCGCAGTGTGATGCCGATGATCAGCGGGCTGGCCTGCGCAGTGCCGGCGATCATGGCCACCCGTAGTATTGAAAACCGCAAAGAGCGGCTGATCACCATCCTGATCACGCCGTTTATGACTTGTTCCGCCCGCCTGCCGGTGTATGTCATTATCATCGCCCTGGTGATCCCCAACAAAACGGTACTGGGTTTTCTGAGCTTGCAGGGAGGGGTCATGATGCTGATGTATTTTCTGGGGTTTTTCATGGCGATGGTGGTGTCCTATGTGATGAAATTCATTATCAAGATCAGGGACAAGAGCTACTTTATCATGGAGCTGCCCGTTTACCGGGCCCCGCGTTGGAAAAACATCGGACTGACCATGATCGAAAAAGGGCGCATTTTTACCCTGGACGCCGGTAAGGTCATCCTGGTGATCTCACTGATCCTGTGGTTCCTGGCCTCTTACGGCCCTCCGAAACAGATGGAGCGGATCTCCGATCAATACACCACCCTGATCCGGGAGCATCCCGCTAAAAAGACGGAGTTACAGACTACTATGCGCATGGATAAACTGGAACATTCCTATGCCGGCTATGTAGGCAAAGCCATCGAGCCGGTTATCCGCCCGTTGGGTTTCGACTGGAAAATAGGCATTGCTTTGGTAACGTCCTTTGCTGCCAGGGAGGTTTTTGTCGGCACGATGGCAACCCTGTACAGCGTGGGAGAAAATCCCGAGCACTCCCAGCGCACGTTGACGGAAAAAATGCGCCAGGCGACCCACCCTGACGGACGCAAAGTATTCACGCTTGCCACAGGGCTTTCCCTGCTCATCTTTTACGCTTTTGCCATGCAGTGCATGACAACACTCGCCATTGTCTACCGGGAGACCAAGTCCTGGAAATACCCTGTCATTCAGTTCGCTTATATGACAGGAATCGCTTATGTCTGCAGCCTGTTGGTATATTATTTGTTCGTGTAGACCACAATGAGAAACACCGTTATACTGCTTATCATTTTGTTGTCGGGGATTGTCGCAGATGCCCAGCCGGTAGACTCCCTTCAGCTCATGAACGATGTTAAAAAGCTTTCTTCCAATGAAATGCAGGGACGCAAAGTAGGTACGAAAGGCAGCCGGAAAGCCCAGCTGTATATCATTCGCCGTTTTGAGCACATCGGATTAGAGCAGTTATACGGTACTTATGAACAGCCTTTCTTTTTTTCCAACCAGGGCAGGCGGATCATGGGGACCAACCTCATGGGGTATCTTAAAGGAAAGGAAGATAGCTGGATCATTATTTCGGCGCATTATGATCACCTGGGGATCCGTTCCGAACCGGTAAACGGGGATTCCATTTATAATGGTGCCGATGACAATGCCTCCGGGGTGGCTGGATTGCTGGCCATCGCTGCCTACTTTAAGAAACATTCACCGCAGCACAACCTGCTTTTCGTCGCTTTTGATGCGGAGGAAGAAGGTTTGCAGGGATCCAGAGCCTTCGTGCAAACTACAGGGGATCTGCTAAAAAAGGTGAAGCTGAACCTTAACATGGATATGATCAGCCACAGCAAGAAACATGAGTTATATGCCTGTGGCACCCGTCAGTTCCCCAGACTGAAACCGCTTTTGCAGCAAGCGGACAGTGATCGGGAGATCACCCTTCGCTTCGGTCATGATGACCCTGCCGCGCCCAAAGACAACTGGGTGAACCAAAGCGATCAGGGCTCCTTTTACCGGGCAGGCATCCCCTTTATTTATTTCGGGGTGGAAGATCACCCGGATTATCACCGGGTGACAGATGAATTTAAGACGATTACACCCTCCTTCTTTTATCATGCTGTACGGGTAATCATCCGTGCCGCCGTCAACCTGGATCATTATGGGTATTTGAAGTTGCCACCCAGAAACAAATGGATCATGAAGTCGGGTGATTAGTTGAAGGTTGCCGTTTTCCGTTTAAGCTGATCTTTATGCAGCATCCTTCACAGGTAGCGTAGCCCGACCATAGGGCGGACTTGGTCTAAAACAATTAGATGCCTTCCCGGGCACGCCCACTAATTACTTTAGTTGGTGGGTGGTTGACTTTTGGATGTATGACACTTTTAAAATTTTCTAAAATTCTATCTCTGTTCTCATTTTTATGATAAAGTTCTATGAAGATTATCCTTTGCTCCTCTTCATAATAAGCATAAATCAAACGCAAACCTGAATTCACTCCACGGCCTTTTAGCGCTCTGCAGGCAATCTTTTTCACTTTGATAATGCATGTATCCAAACCCAAATTATCCACACGAAAACTAAATGGAGGTCGCTCATCGGGCGTAATTTCCAAAACACGTTTAACAACTTCTAAATCATCATTTAGCGTTCTGTATCTTTTTAACAGACCTTTTAAGTCTTTTTTAAATTCAGTAAGTTCTTCAAAGGTCATTGTTCTTCAATTTCGTCTCCGTAATTTCTTACAGAGAAAGGAGCGTCTCTATAAAAAGTTAATTCATAATTAATTTCTTCTCCTTCTTTAGAAGCCATCCAGGGCATATCCTTATGCGAATAATTACTTATTGCAGCAGCCGACCAATCGCTTAATTGATCAATAACTCTGTCAATGATTTCTTTTTCACTCGCCTTTAGTTCAGTTAAATCTGCTTTTTCCAAAGGTAGATAACGGGTTTGAGGATACCCGTAATAATTGGTTTTAACTCTTTGTAATTGCTTCTTTTTAATCATCTGACCGATGATGTTATCCAACTGTTGCGGAACCGGACCATAAGGTAATTTTCGGTATTTAGCACCGGTTAAATGTTCCTCATACAATTCATAATAATTGAAGTCCGAGAAATAGAGCAACTTATAAAGAACCGTTTCTCCAACATTTGGTTTTCCTGCACATCTTTCAAGAATGTACAATAAGACGTTCTTGAACTTATTAACCTTGAGCGTTGGTACAGAAATACGCTCCACTGATCCCTTAGGCTTCACCTCAACTTCACCTTCTACATCTTCAATGGCTGTAAAATCTTTAGACATAAAATCATCCAAAGAAAATCCCAAAACCATCGACAATTTTTGCAGCTCAAGAATATCAATGCCCCTGTTTCCTAACTCTATTTGAGCGAAAGACGGCCTTGATATTTTGATCTTTTTTGCCAATTCTTCTTGGGTCAGCCCTTTTATTTTACGAAGTTTAGTTATCCTTTGACCTATTTGCTTCTTTGATAACTTTGTGTTCATATCAGTGGTGTGTTTTTCGTTTAGTGGAATAAAGGTAAGAAATGTTTTGAAATAAAACTATTATCTGTTATGAATTGGAACAATCTGCTTTTGGAAAAGCGTGCATCTCATCAATATCTTATAGCCATCACCCCTTCTACAATTCAAATATTGCAAGACAGTAAAGTACTGATTCCAAATTTTCGTCGCAGATCTATCTTGAACAACATCTTTCCTGTAGCACAAACATGGCTGTTCAAAGGTAATCCCCTGGCGCGGGGCAATTCCACGGCCTTTATTACAGTTCTTGTAATGCCGGTCCCTAGATAGATATTCTGCCCAAGTTTTGTCGGACCGTGCGGACCAGCATTTACGATGAACTTTTTTGATCATTCCGCCGGCTTTGGGTTGTCATCGAACCCATTTGCCGGTCGTTTGTTCTTTTGTGGACACCCTGCCGGCAGTGCGAGTTGAATTTTACTTATTTGGGCTATATCCCTGCTTCCGGGCTTTCCCTTGTCCGTTTTTTGTCGTACTTTTGCAGATTGTTCTTTTCTGAATGAGCGTGATATGGCATTACCTTTTTTACTGAAACATGTTT
>DASULB010000026.1:0-11121 GCA_036278455.1 Chitinophagaceae bacterium
ATCTGGTCAGGATGCGTGGATAAGCTTTTATTATGGTGAGGACAACACTGCGGGAAGCTAGCCCAAACGGGCTTAGGCCGTAAATTTTGAGACCGCTGGTATAAATAATTATAAAAAAATATGGTCTTGAAAAGACAATATGAATTAAATTTGGAACGTAAAGTGTTTTTTACACATCTGGCCAGGCTTTTAGCAGCATCAGGACGCAGAAAATGAATAAATAGTACCCTTGACAATAAGAAACGCGGGAAACAACTTGTTGTATATTTCGTTGAAAGCCGCTGATTTAAAAAATGCAGATCCCCTTGAAAACAATCTCCTCAGGTTGGCTGGAATGGTTTCCATTTTAACCGTCTCCGGTCTTCCCATTATGGATGCAATACCCTATTGATGGCGATGATGGTAACACAAATTTTCTCCTCCCGGAGCGTATTGGAGGTTTTGCCCGCCCTTTTCTTATCATTGCAGGAAAGCGCTCTTTCGTGTATAAAGGAAGAGAACAGCGTGGCTGGGCCAAGACATGGGGCTTTAACAAAAAGACGATACATTGTAGGCTGCATTCCGCGATCAGCCTGGTGCACTGTGCTCATACGGGAAGCGACATAGGAAAGACTACTGCAGGCATGCACCCGGGCTTCTTCTACGGAAACCATCTCGCGGGTGAGCTGGCAGCATGGAGGGTGAGAAGTTGAAATTTCAACGGACATTGTAAAGGAGGAAGGCGTCATCCAAAGCAAAGGCGTATTGAACGATCCATCCTGGCACAAAAGCAACCTTTAAAATCAGAAACATGTATATACGAATAAGGCTCCTTTATCCCGTGCTATTATTGACTTGCATTTTTTCTTTTGGTGTGGTCAGGGGCCAATCTTCTCATCCGCTCAAACTCTGGTATACCCATCCTGCCGGGAAATGGGTGGAGGCGCTGCCTTTGGCTAATGGAAGACTGGGCGCCATGGTCTTTGGTGATCCCAGCAAAGAAACCATCCAGTTAAATGAATATACCCTTTGGGCCGGAGGCCCTAATAACAACCTGAATCCAGAAGCCAAAAGCGTGATACCCCAAATCCGCAAGTTGATCTTCAGCGGTAAATACCTGGAGGCCCAAAAGCTAACCAATGCCAAAGCGGGACCAAAAGGGAACAGCGGAATGCCTTATCAGTCTGCCGGAGACCTGATCATTCAGTTCTCCCATCCGGATACATCGGTCACCCATTATTACAGGGACCTGGACCTGGAAAAAGCGGTGGCCTCTACCTCTTACGTGATCGGGACGACCCGCTATTCCGAAAAGGTCTTCACCTCTTTCCCCGACCAGGTGATCATCATTCATCTTGCCGCCAGGGGACCGGACAAGATCAATTGTCAGCTCAGGCTGAAGAGCCGGCTAAGGCATCAGGTAACGGTGAAGGAAAATGCACTGTACCTCAACGGTGTTTCGGGGAATCATGAAGGCCAGAAAGGCCGGGTAAAATATACCACTATTGTAAAACCCATCCTGTCAGGTGGAAGGATCACTGCCACTGATACCAGTCTACACATCCAGGGAGCCGATAGTGCCACCGTGTATGTATCCATTGCCACCAATTTTGTCAGCTACAAAAACCTGAGCGCTGACAATGAGAAAAAGGCTATTATCTATCTGGATAAAGCCATCAAAAAGCCTTTTTTAACGGCATTGAAAGAACATATTTCCACCTATAGCCAATACTTCGACCGGGTGAGCCTGGACCTGGGCACCACTGATTCCATCCAAAATCCCACAGATGTCCGCATCGCACAGTTTCAGGGGGACAATGACCCGCAGTTAGCCGCCCTTTATTTCCAGTTTGGGCGCTACCTGCTGATCTGCAGCTCCCGGCCGGGAGGGCAGCCCGCTACTTTACAGGGGATATGGAACAATTCCATCGACCCGCCGTGGGATAGCAAGTATACCGTCAATATCAACACCGAGATGAACTACTGGCCTGCCGATAAGACCAATCTGAGTGAAATGATCGACCCGCTGATGCAGATGGTCAAGGAGCTGTCAGTTACAGGCCGGCAGAGTGCCCGGGCAAGATATGGCGCCCGCGGCTGGGTGCTGCATCACAATACGGATATCTGGCGGATCACTGGCGTGGTCGATGGCGGGTATTATCTCTGGCCCGAAGGGGGCACCTGGCTCCTGGAGAACCTCTGGGAACATTATCTCTATACCGGTGACAAGCATTTTCTGGAGCAGCTTTATCCCTTACTGAAAGGCGCTTGTGAATTTTTTGTCGACGAACTGCAGGTAGAACCGACCCACCACTGGCTGGTGGTCTGCCCTACCATGTCACCGGAACACAGCTATATGGAGAAAGACGGGGTCTCTATTGACATTACGGATGGGGCCACCATGGACAACCAGCTGGTATTCGATCTTTTCTCCCATACCATGACCGCGGCAAAGATCCTCGGATCAGATAAGCAGTTTTCCGATACCCTAAGGATGAAACGGGATTCCCTGCCTCCCATGCAAATAGGACGCTATGGGCAGTTGCAGGAGTGGCTGCAGGACTGGGATAACCCTCATGATCATCACCGCCATGTCTCACACCTGTATGGGCTTTTTCCCGGTAACCAGATATCACCTTACCGTACTCCCAAATTGTTTGAAGCAGCCAGGACCTCCCTGATATACCGGGGGGATGTGTCCACCGGGTGGTCCATGGCCTGGAAGATCAACCTGTGGGCCCATCTTTTGGATGGCAACCACGCCCTGAAGCTGCTCAGGGATCAACTCAGCCCGGCGATCACCTCATCAGGTGAACACGGGGGCACTTATCCCAATCTTTTTGATGCCTGTCCCCCTTTCCAGATAGACGGCAACTTTGGCTGTACCTCGGGCATCACCGAAATGTTGCTGCAGAGCGGAGACGGAGGTCTGTTTGTCCTGCCCGCCTTACCAGAAAACTGGAAGTCCGGCCAGGTAAAAGGATTGCGGGGCAGGGGAGGCTTTATCGTGGACATCTCCTGGCAGCGCGGAAAGGTAAGCAAGCTGACCATCCATTCTACATTGGGTGGCAGTTGCCGGATCCGGGCATATGACCCGATGAAGTCCGCGGCATCTTTCGTGATGCATCCGGCTGTCGGCACAAGCCCCAATCCTTTTTTTGAGGTACCCCGGGTGAAGGCACCCCTTGTATCTTCCGGGGCGCATTTAAAAGCCCTCAGTTTACCCAGGACATACCTGTATGATTTTAAAACAAAAGCGGGAAAGACGTACGTATTGGAAGCTTTATAAAAGAAACAGGACTATGGTAAATCCTCTTCATTTACAATTATGATTATCGCAATAAAAAAAATTCCGGGAGCGACCATGATCCTGCAAAAGGAATGGCCATGCGAAAAGAGAACCGTTAAAGAAACACTTGAACAGCTTACATCCGAAACATGAAAAAATTTGTACAGTTAGGATGTTGCCTGCTTCTGGCGACCATGGCGTCCGCTCAGCAAAGGAAGAATAATCTTCCCCGCTATCCGCACTATGAAGGGCTCGTGATGTGCGGTTACCAGGGATGGTTCAATGCCCCCGGGGATGGAGCTGACCGGGGATGGTATCATTATAAAAAGAAGGGTAACTTCGGTCCGGGATCCTCGGAGATCGACCTGTGGCCCGACGTCAGGGAGTATCAGAAAACCTACAAGACATCCTTCGTCTATAAGGATGGAAAGCCGGCTTATGTATTCAGTGCTTACGATGCTTCCACCGTGGACCTGCATTTTAAATGGATGAAGAACTATGGGATAGATGGGGTATTCATGCAGCGTTTTGTAGCGGAGATCCGTAATCCCAGTGGGGAAAAACAGTTTGACGCAGTATTGGATCATGCCATGGGTGCCGCCACAAAGTATGGCAGGGCCATCTGCATCATGTATGATCTCAGCGGCATGCGTCCCGGAGAAGAGCAGGTCGTGTTCAGGGATATCGATGCGCTGACCAAAAAGTATGACCTGCTACATGGTAGCAAATGCCCTACCTATCTGCATGAAAATGGCAAGCCCCTGGTAGCCATTTGGGGCGTAGGGTTCAACGACCACCGGCAATATGGCTTCAAAGAAGCGGAGATCCTCATTGATGGGATGAAAGCCAGGGGTTTCAGTGTTCTGTTGGGTGTCCCAACCTATTGGCGGGGCTTAAAAAAAGACGCGTTACCCGACCCGGAGTTACACCGGCTGATCAAAAAATGTGCTATCGTGATGCCCTGGTTCGTGGGTAGATACGATGAAAAGACTTTTCCGGAGTTTAAGGGCCTGATCACAAAGGATATCGCCTGGTGCAAAAGAAACCAGGTGGCATACACGCCGTTGGCGTTCCCTGGCTTTTCCTGGAAGAACATGAACGGACCGCAGACCCGAAGCATCCCCCGCGATAGGGGTAATTTCTTCTGGCAACAGGTTGCTGCCGAAAAATCTGCGGGGGCAAAGATGCTTTATATCGCCATGTTTGATGAAATGAACGAAGGAACCGCTATCTTTAAATGCGCTACTAAAGATCATTTGCCGCTAAATGACGGAGGATCCTTCGTCGGCATCGACAACGATCTTGGCAGTGATTATTACCTCTGGCTGGCGGGACAGGCCACCCGGTGGTTTCATGGCAGGGGAAGGTATACGGCACAAAAGCCAGTCAGGAAGTAAAGTCTTTTCATCCATATATTTGTATATGCTTGCATTCATTTATTCATCTTTCACTCATAAACCACGCAAAATGAAACCTAACAAATTGATGACCGTTTTGGGGCTCGCTATGACGGCACTTCTTATGACGGCATACCCAGGCTATGGCCAGAAGCAAAACAAGCCTGACAAACTGGACAAGTTGAGCAGGGCACAGCGCAAACAAGGCTGGACATTATTGTTCAACGGCAAAGATCTCCAGGGCTGGCATATTTATCTAAAACCTCAGGCCAAGCCAGGGTGGACCGTGGTGGATGGCGCCATTCAAACGGACGTTAACAACGGCGGCGTAAGAGGAGACCTGGTCACCGACGGGGAATATCAAAATTATGAATTAATGCTCCAATGGAAGATCACCAAGGGAGGTAACAGTGGTATCATTTTTAATGTCGATGAGGATCCAAAGTATCCGGCTACTTATATCACCGGCCCGGAGATGCAGGTGCTGGATAATGTTGATGCCAGTGACAACAAAAAAGCAAGTCATCTGGCCGGCTCCCTGTATGATCTGATCCCGGCGGATCCTAAGGCGGTTCATCCGGCAGGCCAGTGGAACACCGTCAGGATCCGGGTTGACAATGGGCACCTTACCTTTTGGATGAATGGGAGCAAAGTGGTGGACACCCAGATGTGGGATAAAAAGTGGAAAGATATGGTAGCCCATAGTAAATTTTCCCATTGGCCCGAATTTACCACTTATAAAAAAGGACACATCGCCTTGCAATATCACGGGGGCGAAGTATTGTATCGCAATATCCGCATACGGGAACTGTGATCTCGGAAGCTTAACTAAGATAAAGTATAAACCGGGTAGCCCGGAGGATCCAGGCAGGTGGCCTTTAAGGTAATCCCGTCCATGCTGGCAATGGTAGACGAAAACGGGCAGCGGGTAGTCAATGCCGGGAAGCATAAAATATACATCGCCGCTGCCGTGCCTGCCCCGAGAAGTGTCGCGCTTGACAGCCTGAAACCGGTGTCCGTTACAGTGGCGGTAAAGTAAAATTTCCCGGCGTTGTCAACAAACAGACAAGAAAGAACAACCGCCGGAGATTCATAAAAATCATTGCATTGAAGATATGCAACAACCAGCACTTCAGACTATGAGAATATCAGCCATTTTAGCCTTGTTTTTTCTTTTGATCGTGCTACCCGCATGCACGGAACAGGCTTCGTACCGATATCCTTTTCAGAACCCTCATTTGAGCATTGGGAAGCGGGTAAATGATCTGATCTCCCGGATGACGGTCACAGAGAAAATAAAGCAGCTCGATATGTATCATGGCTACGAAGTAGCCCATATGCAGGGTCATAACGCCAACACCTATTCTGCCCAAAAGACCGCGCAGGCATTGGATTCTACCGGCGTGGGATCCGTACACGATTTCTATCCTTTGCGTCCTTCCATTGCCAATGAGATCCAGCGTTATGCCATCACCCATACCCGGTTGGGCATCCCTGTGTTATTCATAGAAGAAGGGCTCCATGGTTATAACGGGTTGCATGCCACTTATTTCCCGGTGCCCCTGGAACTTTCCAGCACGTGGGACACTTCCCTGATACGTAGTGTGGGCCATGTCATCGCCTCCGAGGCGCGGGCTCATGGTGTTGATATGGTGCTGTCACCCGTGCTGGGACTGGCCAGGGATCCACGCTGGGGACGGACAGAAGAGACCTATGGAGAAGATCCCTATCTGAATGGTGCCGCTGCGGTGGCCATGGTGAGAGGTTTGCAGGGTGATACCCTGGCAGCTTCCGATGCAGTGATCGCGGAGCCCAAGCATTTTGCCATGCACAGCATACCTGAAGCAGGCAGCAATACTTCTCCTGTCAGCATCGGTGAACGGGAGGCACATTCCTCCTTTTTGTACGTTTTTAAAAAAGCGGTACAGCAGGGCGGCGCCAAGGGCATCATGGCTGCCTACAGTGAACTGGACGGCATTCCCTGTATCGATAACAAATGGTTGCTCACCGATGTGTTGAGGAAACAGTGGGGTTTCCGGGGATTTGTCTTGTCAGACCTGGGTGCCATCAGGATGACACTGGAGGATCATCGGGTCGCCGTAGACACGGCGGATGCATTGGCCCAGGCCATCAAAGCGGGGGTCAATATGCAGTTCTATGATTTCGGGCATGCATCCTTTCAGGATGCCATCAAATATGACCTGAAGGTTGGAGCACTGACCTCAGATGATCTAAACAGGGCGGTAGCCGACGTCCTTCGCGTTAAGTTCATGCTTGGACTTTTTGATCACCCCTACACGGATACCAGCCTGGCTAACCAGGTATACCAAACGGATGCAGGAAAGGGTCTGGCGTTAAAAGCGGCGCAGGAAGGAATTATTCTCCTGAAAAATGAAAAAAACGTGTTGCCTGTTAACTCTGCGGTGCATCAACTGGCGGTAATAGGACCGCTCGCAAAAAGCACCTACCTGGGTGATTATTCCGCCGGGGCGACCGGCATTTCCATTTTGAAAGGGCTCAGTGAACGTACCGGAGATTCCCTGCAGATCACTTATGCGGCAGGTTATGGTAAGGATGGCCAAGATTCAGCAAGGCTGCTGGCGAAGGCTGTCGAAACATCCCGCCGTGCAGATATGGCTGTTGTGGTATTGGGCGAAGATGAAAGTGTGGATGGGGAAGGCAAGGACAGGGCGGACCTTAATCTGGATGACCGGCAGCGAAAACTCATACAGGCGATTTATCAGACGGGCAAGCCCGTAGCGGTCGTTTTATTCAATGGCAGGCCCCTCACCATTCACTGGGTGGCGGATCATGTTCCTGCCATCGTAGAAGCCTGGTATCCCGGTGAAGAAGGTGGTCTTGCTATCGCAGATGTACTGCTGGGACGTGTGAACCCTTCAGCGAAGCTGCCCATTACCTTTCCCCGGTCGGTGGGGCAACTGCCGTTCTATTATGACCACAAGCCGACTTCATGGCACCGTTATGTGGATCAGGTCAATACACCCTTGTTCCCCTTTGGCCAGGGCCTCAGTTACACGACTTTTGTCTATTCAGACCTGGACATCACGCCGGGGAAAATAGCATCATCCGATACGGCCAACGTGAACCTCCGCCTGAAGAATACCGGGAACCGGGCGGGTACAGAAGTGGTGCAGCTCTATATCCGGGATATATACAGCAGCGTGACAACGCCCGTGAAAGCGTTGAAAGGATTCAAGAGGGTCAGGCTGCAGCCGGGCGAAAGTGCCCAGGTCAATTTCAAGATCACCCCCGAGGATCTCTCCCTGTGGAACCGTGCCATGAAACAGGTGGTGGAACCAGGAGAATTTACTGTCATGGTAGGTACTTCTTCCGCTGATATCCGGCTTAAAGGAAGCTTGTGGGTGACTGCAAATAAAAAAAATGAATAAATAAAACCTATAAAATGATCGCTCTCAAGCTTTTGATCTGACAGTACCGATAGATAAGCCAGATGCTATTGAAATCGCATAAGTTCAAAGCCATCGTGCCAAAGACAGGTCAGCAAGCTGTCATCGTTGTTGCCGGCATGAAGTCTTTTAGCCACGGTGACAAGTAACAATTAATTCAGTACCTTGAAAAGCCGAAAACCCTGTTACAGTGGAAAGACCCGTTTGTTTCTCCAATGCTGCTGATGATGATCATCAAACTTAAAAGTGAAATACAATGAAAAAGATTGTCTTCCTGGGAGTTTCCCTCCTCGGTTTTATGATGCCCTCACCCGCCCAGCAAAAAGAGCAGGCTACACAAAAAGACTATACCAAGCTGGTGGATCCCTTTATTGGAACGGGTGGCCACGGTCATACTTACCCCGGGGCCAGCGCCCCTTTCGGGATGGTACAGCTCAGCCCGGATACGCGCATGCATGGATGGGACGCCTGTGGGGGTTACTATTATAAGGATACAGCCATTTTCGGATTTTCCCATACCCACCTCAGCGGCACGGGTATTGCGGATTATGGGGATATTTTGCTGATGCCTACCACCGGCACTTACCAATGGAAACAGGAAGACTATAAGTCTTCATTTAGCCACAGCAAGGAACAGGCTTCCCCCGGCTATTACCAGGTATATCTCCGCAAATATCATGTTAATGTCCAGCTGACAGCCACTGAAAGGGCTGGTATGCAGCGGTACACTTTTCCAGGTTCGGCACACGAGGGCAACGTGCTCATAGATCTTCACCACGGTGATGGCGACCGTGTTGTGCACTCCTGGCTCCAGGTCGTGAATGACTCCACAGTGATAGGATTGCGGGAGTCCACAGGTTGGGCCAAAGATCAAATCCTTTATTTTGCGCTTAAATTCTCCAGGCCTGCGGTTCGTTATGAACTGGCGGAAAAGGACAAAGTTATCAAAGGTGCTGACAGTTTACATGGTAAAGATGTTAAGGCCTATTTCACCTTTAATACACAACAAGATAAGGAACTATTTGTCAAAGTGGGACTGTCTGCGGTAAGCCCCGAAGGGGCAATGAAAAATCTTAATCAAGAAATGCCCGGCTTTGATTTTAATAAAATCAGGCAGCAGGAACATACAAAGTGGAGCCAATTACTGGGTAAAGTCGATGTTGAAGGGGGGAGCAAAGATCAACAGGTCATATTCTATACAGCGCTGTATCACTGTTATCTGACACCTAACATCTATCAGGATGTGGATGGAAAATTTCGTTCTACGGATCATAAGATCCACCAGGCAAAAGATTTTACCAACTATACAGTCTTCTCCCTGTGGGATACCTACCGGGCCTTTAATCCATTGATGACCATTCTGCAGCCAAAGCGGGTGAATGACTGGATCAATACATTCCTGGCCCAGTATAAATACGGAGGCATGACACCTACCTGGGAACTTTCGGGTAATGAGGCCAATACGATGATAGGTCATCATTCCGTGCCCGTCATGGTGGACGCTTATCAAAAGGGGATCCGGGACTATGATGCCGCTTATGCGCTCCAGTCCATGGAGGATTATGACCAAAGTAGCCGTTTCGCCCTGGCGGCCTACCGGGAAAAAGGATATCTGGGCGAAAAAGATTTCCGGGAATCCGTATCGCGTACGTTGGAGTATTCCTATGATGACTGGTGCATCGCTGAAATGGCAAAGATGCTGGGTAAACAGGCGGATTATAAAAAATATATACAGCGCGCACAATTCTATAAAAATGAGTATGACCCCTCCACCGGGTTCTTTCGCGGGAAACACCAGGATATCTGGTATACGCCTTTCAACCCGACAGATGTGGATCAATTCTATACAGAAGCAAATGCCTGGCAGTATGATTTTGCCATACAGCAGGATGTGACTGGCATGATGAACCTGCATGGTGGCAGAAAGGCCTTTGCAGTCAAACTGGATACCTTTTTCACCACCTCTTCCAAACTTACCGGTCATGTGCCACCGGATATCGCCGGCATGATAGGCCAATATGCCCATGGAGATGAGCCAAGCCACCACATCGCTTATCTTTTCGATTATACCGGTATGCCTTGGCGTAGCGAGGAACTGATACACCGCATCTGCACGACGCTTTACCATAAAGATCCCAACGGAGAAAGCGGTAATGATGACTGCGGACAGATGAGCGCCTGGCTGGTGATGAGTGCAATGGGCTTTTACCAGGTATGCCCTGGCAGACCTGAATATGCCCTGGGAACGCCGATGTTCAGTAAAGTAGCCATCCATTTGGATAATGGCAAGACTTTTACGATTGATGCCAAAAATCTCTCCCCTTCTAATTTTTATATTCAGGCTGCCCGCTTGAACGGCAAGAAATACACCAGGTCCTATATCACGCATCAGGATATCCTTAACGGAGAAACCCTTTCGCTGAATATGGGTGCATCGCCGAACAAAAATTTTGCCTCCGGGGAAAAGGATTGCCCGAGGAGCGCTATTGAAAGCGACTTGATCACTCCGGTACCTTTTGTGGAGCCATTGGAAAAAGGCGTGGGCTCGGAAATGACGGTTCATCTGGGAGATGTGGACTCGAACGCAGCAATCTATTATACCACCGACGGAAGCACACCGAGTCAATCGTCTAAAAAATATACGAGACCGCTTTCTCTAAAAAGCCCCACGGTAATAAAAATGATAGCGATAGGGGAGAAAGCAATGCCAAGTAAGGAGACCACCTCACAGCTGGGTAATTGAAGGTCTCCATAAACAAAAGAGAGGCAAAGCGGTCGAAGAATGGTATTCAGTAAAAGATGTCCCCATTGGAAGCGGACTTATAGACTTCCATTATTCTATCGGTAACCTGACCGAAGGATCTTATTGGCATAGGATAATCCATTCAGTGAAAGAAATCGCTAATATTGTTGGAAATTATTCTGCCGTTGCCAGAAATTTAGAGGTTCCGGTGTCTTCAATTTTGTCAGCAACCAATTCAGATTCTGCAGTGAAGGCAATATTGCTCTTATTTATAAGGCAAACCTG
>DASULB010000027.1:0-11842 GCA_036278455.1 Chitinophagaceae bacterium
TATACATCAGCAACATATCATCGCCCGAAGCGATGCAGTCTATTCCCTGAAAAGCACCCACATCCTGGAAGGCCTTTTTTTCGTATGCCAGATTGGCGCCGTTGCACATGGTCCCGCAGCGGAGATGCGCCGTGGCACCGGTGATTCCCTGCATGCTCAGGAAATCAAGCGACTGAAAAACCTTAAAGAAGCAGGTCTCCCGGTGGAAAGACACCGGTGCGGCCATGAATTTGAAACCGTTATTTTCATAATAGCTCACCAGTGTCGTCACCCAATGCTGATTCATCACGCAATCGGCGTCCGTGGTGATGATCAAATCCCCGGTGCAAAGTTCGATGGCGGTTTCAATGGCCTTTTTCTTGTAGGAATTGATCGGCCTGGCATCGGTAAGGTATTCGGACAGGTTGACCAGCCGTACGTTCTTTGAGGTGAAATTTTCCACGAGTTCCGCTGTCCTGTCGGTAGAATGGTCGTTCACCACGATGATTTCCAGCAGATCTTCGGGATAGGATTGCAGAGAGACTGCCTCCAGGCAGGAGAGGACATGCCTTTCTTCGTTTCTGGCCGGGATGACCACGCTGACCCTGGTTTTGCCCGATACCGGCATTTCGGGGGAGGAGAACGATCGCAGATGACGCCACCCGTAACGATACCAAAGCATCAGCAGACCATACAAAAACGCCAGGATAATGATAATGGTAAATATGGTGTTCATAAGCATGAAAAGGTTGTTAGAAAGGTTAAAAATAGGCTTTCCCGCTCACATCTATCGGAACCCCGGGCAGTGGTGTCCTTAAATAACAACTCAATGGTCCTAAAAGGTTGTCAATGTGCCGGATCAGGTGACCATTAAGTTTTGGCATATAGGGTGAAATCGTTTCCCATGGCGGCTCCGGCACTGCCATGCTCCCGCTCTTTTCTTTAAATCCATGAAAACCGACGGGCAGCCGGAAACCGTTACCAAAGCGATGAATACAAATACGGCTTTTTCAGGGGACTAAGAAAAGGAATCATGCCCGGTGATGTGCTGATGTAGCTTTCAAACTTTGGGATAAAAGGATAACCGGATCATAATTATGGTTAATTTTAATCCGCTGTCAGCGGCATCCCTTTGAAAAAATCATCCGGTAAAAAACAGGCGGTTGTACTCTTTCTTTTCCCCGTTATGATTATGCAACATGAAAACAAAAGCAGACCTCGTCGTTCATGATGCCATCATCTATACCGTTGATAAACGCTTTAGTGTTGCGCAGGCCTTTGCAGTGAAGGATGGCCGCATCATTGCCGTGGGCACCGATCAGGAAATAGCAGGTAAATATGATGCTGCCAAAGTGGTGGATGCCGCGGGCCGGGCGTTATATCCCGGGTTTATTGACGCCCATGCACATTTTTTCAGTTATGGCCGGTCCCTGCAATCCGCCGGGCTGGCAGGAACGAAGAGTTGGGATGAGGTGCTTAGGCGGGTGGATGATTTTGCGAACACGAATACCTTTCCCTGGATCATCGGTCGCGGGTGGGACCAGAACGACTGGCCCGGGCAGCAATTCCCTGATAACAGTGAGCTCAATGCGCGTTATCCGGGCATTCCCGTTTTGCTGACGCGCATTGACGGTCACGCGGCCATCGCCAACCAGGCGGCGCTGGAAGCGGCAGGCATTTCGGCTGGCGGAGACATCCAGGGTGGGGAATTTCAAACCACCGGTGGAAAGCTTACCGGTCTTTTGGTGGATAACGCGGTAGGGCTTGTCAGCGGGAAGATACCACCCCTGATGCCCGGACAAAAAGAAAAGTGCCTGCTGGATGCGCAGCGGAACTGTTTTGCTGCAGGACTTACTACCATTGCTGACTGCGGCCTGGATAAGGTGACGATTGATCTGATAGACAGTCTGCAGAAAACAGGGAAACTGAAAATGCGCCTTTATGTGATGTTGGCCGATGATCCTTCTCTTTACGCTTATTATCTTAAAGCGGGCCCTTATAAAACGGATTATCTGAATGTACGCGCGTTCAAATTGTTTTCCGACGGTGCCCTGGGTTCCCGCGGCGCCTGTCTGCTGGAGCCTTACCAGGACCGCCCCGGCTGGAACGGCTTTTTGCTGAAAAGCCAGGCGTATTTCGACAGCATCGCCCGGCTACTCATTCAATCCGGTTTTCAAATGTGTACGCATGCCATTGGTGATGCGGCAAACCGCATGATACTGCATGTTTACGCCAGGGTGCTGAAAGGGAAAAACGACAGGCGTTGGCGCATCGAGCACGCCCAAATCCTGAACCCCGCTGACATCCCCCTGTTTGGTCACTACAACATCATTCCATCCGTGCAGCCTACCCATGCCACCTCGGATATGTATTGGGCGGTGCAGCGCCTGGGCGCGGACCGCCTGGCGGGAGCCTATGCCGTTAAAGCGCTGATGCGGCAAAACGCCTGGATCCCTCTGGGTACCGATTTCCCGGTGGAAGATATTCATCCGATGAAGACGTTTTATGCCGCCGTCACCAGGCAGGACAGTGGCGGATATCCTCCCGGAGGTTTCCTTATCCAAAATGCGCTCACACGGGAAGAGGCCCTTCGCGGCATGACTCTCTGGGCCGCCAAAGCCGGTTTTGAGGAGGATGAAAAAGGCAGTGTCGAGCCGGGAAAATTCGCCGATTTCGTGATCCTGGATCGTGATATCATGCAAGCCCCCATGAAAGAAGTCCTGCAGGCAAAGGTATTGGCTACCTTTCTCGGAGGAGAACAGGTTTACGGCGATTGACCCGTCAGACAAAAGGAAAGGGCAGCACCTTTGATGGGAAAGCCGTGTTCCCGGCAGAATGTCAACGGATGACACCTTTTTTGCGACCTTTGCCCCGTTTTAACTAATTTTACGTTCTCTTTGTTAGTTAATTGATCATGAATTATCCCCTGGATCACCATGGACGAAATCTTTTACCGGCATATATTGGATAAGCAGCGAGAGGTGAAAGCTGTGCCGCCCAATGAGATCATTGCTTCCTGGGCACTGAAGGTACTGCGATTGCTCTATCCTGAACAAGCCAAACGCCACTATACTTCCACCGAACAGATCAAACAGGAATTTTTAGCCCTGGAGCATGCCCTCACAGGTATTCTGAATGATACCAAAGCCTGCTGCGATTGCAATAACGAGGCCGTCGCAAGGGCTTTCTTCGACCGGATACCCTTGTTATATGAATGGCTCAACAAGGACGCTACCGCTATCCTTGAAGGAGACCCCGCCTCAAAGAATGAATTTGAGGTCATCCGTACCTATCCCGGATTCTTTGCTATTTCCTTTTACCGCCTGGCGCATGAATTGCTTCGTCTGGAGGTGCCGATGCTGCCACGTATTCTGACGGAGTATGCCCATTCGCATACCGGTATCGACATTCATCCCGGCGCTGAGATCGGGGAATATTTCTTTATCGATCATGGAACCGGCATCGTCATCGGCGAGACGGCGGTGATCGGCGATTATGTGAAATTGTACCAGGGGGTGACGCTCGGGGCGATGAGTGTGGAGAAGGACATGATGTTTGTAAAACGGCATCCCACGGTGGAAGATCACGTGGTGATCTATTCCGGTGCCACGATCCTGGGTGGAGAAACGGTGATCGGCCATCACAGCATCATCGGCGGAAACGTCTGGCTGACCAAAAGTGTACCGCCCAATTCCACGGTCTATCACAAGCCGTTGATCGAAGTCATTAAAAATAAAGTAATCCTGTAAATTTAATCCTGAAATGTCGACAATTGCTGATCTGATAGGAGGAACGCCCTTGGTAGAAATCGGGAGGCTGAACCCCAACCCCGCCGTAAAGATCTTTGCCAAGCTGGAAGGCAATAACCCCGGGGGCAGCGTAAAGGACCGGCCGGCGCTGAACATGATACGGAGTGCGATGGAGCGGGGAGATATTAAGAAAAGTACCCGGCTGGTGGAAGCCACCAGTGGTAATACGGGCATCGCCCTGGCAATGATCGCCCGTTTATTTGATCTTGAGATAGAATTGGTCATGCCGGAAAGCTCCACCCGGGAGCGCACCCTTACCATGGAAGCTTACGGTGCGCAGGTCACCCTGCTGGAAAATATTGAGACCTGCCGGGATTATGCGGAAAAAAAAGGTGCGGAAGAGGGTTATTTTCTGCTGAACCAGTTCGCCAACCCCGATAACTATTTAGCGCACTACAGGACCACCGGCCCTGAAATATGGAAAGATACGGGTGGTGCTGTTACCCATTTCGTGAGCGCGATGGGCACTACCGGTACCATCATGGGGGTATCCAGATTCCTCAAGGAACAGGATCCCGGCATACAGGTCGTCGGCTGCCAGCCTACAGAAGAAGCCTCCATTCCCGGGATCCGGCGTTGGCCGGAAGCTTACCTTCCCAAAATATTTGATCCTGCAAGAGTGGACCGCATCATGGATGTATCCCAGCAGGACGCCAAAGAGGCGACCCGGGCGCTGGCGAAAAGCGAAGCGGTTTTTGCCGGCATGAGCAGCGGGGGCGCTGCCTCGGCGGCTTTCCGCCTGGCCGCTGAATTAGCCTCCGGCGTCATCGTCTTCATTGTCTGCGACCGCGGTGACCGTTACCTAAGCAGTGATTTATTCGGATAAAAATGCAGGGTTCTTCTCAGGGTTCCCCTGCTTCCTCATGACGGACCTTCAGCGGTTTTTTGTGATCTGATGCGTTTCGCCTGCAGCCGGGAAAGTCCCTGAACATGATGGCATCGTTTTTCGTGTGCTGTTGCCGCGACCCACGGTGTTTACAGATCCATATCGCTGTACATTATCCGGGGAGGGGATTATCTTCCCGACTGTTCGGTGGCCCTGATCAGGACCTGTCAGATAAGATACGCCCATTATTGGCCAATATTCCCATTGTTTTAGCGTAGAAAGTGTCCTTATTTTACAGCTAAATCCTTCATCATGACAAAAACAGCCGATACGCTACCTGATTTAAATGACTTTAAGGTCCTCTCGCAGGAGCAAATCAATGCGTTCCGCGGAAACGGACATACCCTGGTTCGTGGTATTTTAAGCCCGGGAGAAGTGGCGGCTTACGAGCCTGTGATTGCTGAAGCCGCCCGGCGGTACAATACCGAAAAGCGCAAGTTGGAGAAGCGCGATACCTATGGCAAAGCTTTTTTGCAGATCATGAACCTCTGGCAGCATGACGAAGCGGTGAGAAAGTTCGTATTGGCCAAACGTTTTGCCAGGATCGCCGCTGATCTGATGGGCGTGAGTAATGTCCGATTGTATCATGACCAGGCACTCTTCAAGGAGGCAGGCGGCGGCCCTACGCCATGGCATGTCGACCAGTATTACTGGCCGCTGGATTCGACCGATACCGTCACCATGTGGATGCCGCTGGTGGACATCACCGTGGAGATGGGCATGCTTACCTTTGCTTCCGGGTCGCATCAAAAGGAAGTCGCCTTTTCCCATGAGATATCGGATGAATCGGATAAGGCGCTCAGCAGCTATGTCAAAGACCGTCAATTCCCGGTTACGAGAGCCGCCGCTATGCAGGCAGGTGACGCTACCTGGCATTACGGGAACACCATCCATAGCGCGCCGGGCAATGCGTCGGGCTCCATGCGTGAAGTGATCACGATTATTTATTTCGCGGATGGCGCCAGGGTAACGGAACCCGCCAACAAATGGCAGGCGAATGACCGGAAGACCTGGCTGATGGACGGGCCTGTAGGCGAAGTGGCCGCTTCCGAACTGAATCCTCTATTGTTGTGAGAGGGGGCGCGTCTCCCACTAAGTGGCCCGTCGAAGAACCCCCTGGGGGATGATAACGGGCATTGCGGGAAGGGAGACCGGCCAAAAGCAGCTTCTTTACCGGGGTGGTTCCTTTACTGTAGCTATCTGTAGGTTTTGTCTTTATCTTATCTTTCACCATGTTTAAGAAGTTTATCGTACCTGTTCTGGTCATCGTGGTTTTTTTACTCGTGCCGGAGGGATGCCACTTTGCCGCCAAACAAAACCATTCGGCCACCCGCGGCCTGCACTCGGAAGTGATCTATCATATTTTTGAGCGCAGCTTTTATGACAGCAACGGCGATTTGAATGGCGACTTTAATGGCATCAGGGAAAAATTGGGTTATCTGCAGAAACTTGGTGTAACCGCCCTTTTGCTGACACCGGTTGTCCAGTCCGTCTATTACCATAATTATTTCGCCGATGACTTCGAAAAAATAGACCCCGCCTATGGGACAAAAGAGGACTGGACGAACCTGGTAAAAGCGGTGCACCGCCATGGCATGAAGATTTACCTGGATGTGGAGTTCCAATATGTGACCGGGCGGCAAAAGTGGTTTAAAGATTCTTATGAAAACCCCCGGTCGCCCTATAGTAAATACATACTTTACAACGGCCCAGGCAACACAAAACCCGAGCCCATTATTTACAATATTTCCAACCTGCCAGGATACAACGACAGCACCCGGCGGGTAGCTACGGTGAATTTATATAATCCCGGTGTGCAGGATTTTTTTAACAGGCTGTTAAAGCACTGGATGGATCCGAACAGGGACGGTCATTTTGAAGATGGCGTAGACGGTTTCCGCCTGGATCATATGATGGATAACCTGGACCATAAGAACATCCTGCCCCATTTGTTCTCCCGGTTCTGGTGCCCGCTGATCACAAAATTAAAGGCAGTTAATCCAAAGCTGACGATCATCGCCGAGCAGGCCAACTGGCTTTCTTTTGGCAGGGAATACTTTGACAGCGGATGCGTGGACCGGGTGTTCGCCTTTGACCTCAGGTATGCCATCGCATCCTTCGATAAGGCAAAGATTTCCGCCATGGCGGACTCCACTTTCAGTCTTACACCCCCTGCTAAAAAGCAGATCGTTTTCATAGAGAACCACGACATGGAACGTTTTGCCTCGGCCGTGGACCGCAATCCGGCAAAATTACGCGTGGGGGCTGCTTTTAACCTGCTCATCGGCGGTATTCCTTCCATTTATTATGGACAGGAATTAGGGATGTTTGGCAAAGGCGGCTTTGGCAGGTTCGGGAAAACCGATGGCAATGACATCCCGCAGCGCGAAGCCTTTGAATGGTTTAGAGCGGATTCCGGCAGGGGGATGGCCCTCTGGTACAAAAATACCGGCCCATGGTGGGACAGCACCAACCTGAAACCGGACGATGGTGTATCCCTGGAGGAGGAGCAGCACGAGACCGGTTCCCTGTGGAATTTTTACAGGACCCTCATCCATTTGCATACATCCAATGCGGCGCTTACGGACGGGGAATATGCAGAAATAGCGAACGGTAACAACGTGGTTTTTTCTTTTGTCCGCTATACGGCGGATAGCGCTGCCCTGGTAGTGATCAACCTCTCAGGCAGGGGACAGAAAGCCGATCTGGACATGAACGCGGGGCCGGTAAAGGACAGCTGGCAAAATGAATGGGTGACTTTATTTGGACAGGCGCGCCATGCATGGCATGGGGGAAAATTATCGCTGCTGTTGCCTGCTTATGGTATAGCGGTCTGGGAAATCAGGTAAGGAGCGAAAATCGTCATTGCCCCAAAGACTGCTGCCACCTACCTACCATTTACGATAGTCATCTGCTGTTTCAGACACGAATTTTTTGCGGTAATGCAAGGGACTTACCCGCATTTTGGCCTTAAAAGTTTTATTGAAATGGGATACATCGCCAAAGCCACTGTCAAAACAGATAAAGGATACCGGCTGGTCCGTTTGTACCAGTTGTTGCGCCGCATAGTGAAGCCGGTATTCGATGACGGTTTCCATAAAGGTCTTCCGGGTGATCTTTTTGAAATATTTGCAAAAAGCGTTTGCACTCATCTTGGCTACTCCCGCCGCCGCGCCCAGACTGATCTTCTGTCTGAAATTATCCACCACATAAGCAAGCACCTCGTTGATCCTTTGCTGGTCTTCCCGCGTCAATGCCGCAGCGACACGCCCGGGTGCTAATAAACGATATTCTCCTGACAGGGCCAGCTTTTGCAAAAGCCGCAAAAGGAGCATCATTTTTTCAAAATTGTTCGCTTCCGCCGCCAGCGACAGGATATGGGTTTCGGACCAGCGCCGTGTTTTCCCGGTAAACTGCATCCCGCTCCGGCTTCGTTGCAACAGCTGATGAATGTTCGTTAATTCAGGCTTTGACAGGAAGTCCGCCCCCAAAAAGCCAGGATTAAACTGAATGACGATGGCGCCTGGATTTTCGGTTGCTTCCCCGCCGGCGTCCGTTTTCCAGCAATGGGGCAGGTTGGATCCCAACAACACCAGATCACCGGTCCCAAACGCTGCCATATGCGTGCCTACATACCGCTTGCCTTCGCCTTTTGAAATAAAGGTCAGTTCATATTCAGGATGAAAATGATAGGGTGCACGGAAAGCCTCCCGTTCAAAGGTCCGCACCAGAAAGGAGCATGGCCCGGTAGATTGCAAAGCTTCAAATGCCGGTTTCAGCATAGTCTTATTTTATGCCGAAAGTACTAAAAAACGATGTTATTTGATAAGATATACCAAATAGTGGCGGGCCAAAGGAGATGCCTGGATTTGATTGTACATTAGTACCGTATAACGAAGTTGATGAAAAGCAAGATTCTTTCAGGCCTGTTATTGTTTTCCTGTTGTGCGGCCCGCGCGCAGTCTGACCCCATGCCGGCCGCGTACCTCGCCGACAGCCTGCCCGGGCTGGTGCGGCAATGCAAAAACCTGCTGGATCACGCCTATATGGCCGGCAAGCTGTTGGCCGTCACCGATACGTTGCCGGGATGGGAGGGATTTCCGGTAAAGCTGTATGCTTACAGCACGGGGACAGACCTATACACCCGCGCGCCCAAACAAGCCAAGGTTTATCTGTTGAACCCAACGCCGGAAAAACTCGCGATGTGGATCCTCACCACCTGCTGGATCGTGAAAAAAAGCCTGGACTACAGGTACACCCACCAGGTATTCCGGACGATCAAACTGCAATCCGGTGCACAGTTTCCGGTGAAAGGATTGGTCTACGAAGACCAATATACGGCCAATTTTTACGAACCTTATGTCTTTAAAGATGGTGTGACCGTCTATGTCAGGGACAGTGCCTGGTTTCCCAGGGACAAAACCTGTACGCCCGCTGAGATCGACTATTACCTTCGCCTGACGAACAGGGCGTTAAAACCGCAAACAGGGCAGTACGCCCGGATCATCAGCACCACCCGGGAGGATTATAAAAGTGCTGGCGGAAAGCGGGACGTAGGGGATAAGGGTGATCGCAAAATAGCGTGGCTGTCCGTTGTGCGGGATCTTTATAAGCAGGCCCTGCGCTCGGATACCAATCGATTGATGGTCGATTGGGCCAGGCTGCATCTTAAGTAGCCCGAAAGCCTGACGGATACCGGGACGGACAGGAGGGGCATGTGCTTTTCTTTTCAAGGTCTATTCTTTTTTTAGTGATCTGCGTTCCACAAATTCTTTTCATTGGCAGGCAACGCTGCCGGATGATCCGTCGTTTTTCCACAGGCAGTGCTCCTTTCTTTTACATGGGAAACCAGGCCGAAGAAAAAAAGTTTGGATAATAAAAAAATTGCCATACTTTGTGTACTAATTACACATTAATATCCTGAAAACCCCTTATCTATTTCTTCCGGCTGTTACCGGCACGGGACGATGTAAGCTACGAAGTATCAAAGCTACCCAGGGCCATCCGGAATGGAAAAACTGTTTATCATCAACCAACTAAATATCCACGTCTATGCAATTCAGAAATTTACGCACAGTGCTTATGGTCCCCCTGCTGCTTTTCACATTGAGTGCCGTGTGTCAGGAAACCCAGGTGAGCGGTACGGTCATTGATGCGATGAACAAGTCGCCTTTGGCCGGGGTTACGGTCGTTGCCAACGGCACCTCGACGGGCACCGCGACGGATGCCAACGGCGTTTTTAAGCTCAGCATCCCCGCCACGGTTACCACATTGGCGTTTTCCTATGTGGGGTATGTCACCAGGGAGGTGCCTGTAGGCAATGGGAACCTGCAGGTCGCCCTGCATGTTTCCAGCGCGTCCTTAAACGAACTGGTGGTGATTGGCTATGGTACACAGCAGAAAAAGGACCTGACGGGTGCGATCGCCACGGTAAATGCCAAGGATTTCCAGAAAGGCGCGATTACCTCGCCGGACCAGCTGATCGCGGGCAAAATATCCGGTGTGACCGTTACTTCCAATGGTGGCGCCCCCGGTTCGGGAAGCACCATTCGTATTCGGGGGCTGGCCTCGCTGAATGGCAACAAGGACCCGCTCATCGTTATCGACGGGGTTCCTTTGGCGCCCAGTAAGGATCAGTTCGGGACGCCGACCATCGCCGGCATAGCCGATCCTTTGAGCCTGATCAATCCAAATGATATCGCCAGCATCACTGTGCTCAAGGATGCTTCCGCTGCCGCCATTTATGGATCCAGGGCTTCGGCCGGCGTAATCCTGATCACCACCAAAAAAGGACAGGGCGGTCGCGCGAGGTTCAATTTTAATACATCGCTTTCCTTTTCCATGATTCCCCGGGAGGTGGACGTGTTGTCCCCGAAGCAATTTCGCACCTATGTGAATACTTATGGTGACTCCAGCCATCAGGCGTTGCTGGGAAGCGCAAGCACAGACTGGCAGAAGGAGATTTACCGCACGGCGGTGACCACTAATAATAACCTGAGCATCTCCGGCACCTTGAAAAACATGCCCTATCGCGTTTCCATCGGTTATCTGGATCAGCAGGGCATCCTTAAAACAGACAAGCTCAGTCGGACATCGGCGTCCGTGAAGCTGAATCCGGTGTTGCTGGACGGCCATCTGAGAATCGACCTGAATTTAACCGGCAGCTTATCTGAATCACGATTTGGCAATCAGAGCGCGATCATCTCATCTGTCCAATTCGATCCTACGCAACCCATCTACAAATCAGGAAGCCCGTTTGGCGGTTATTGGGAGTGGGTAAAAAACGGGATATTGAACCCGCTGGCCCCGCGTAATCCCGTGGCGCTGCTTTACCAGAAACATGATCTCAGCCATGCCAACAGAAGCTTTGGCAACGTGGAATTTAACTACAGCCTGCCGATGTTGCCCGAACTTCATGCGATCCTGAACCTGGGTTATGACGTCTCCAAAGGAAAGGGAACGGTGAATATCCCCGGCAACGCGGCGCAGAGCTGGGCTACTACGACCAACCACGGATCCAATTCACAGTATCTGCAGAAAAGGCAAAATACGGTCGGTGAGTTCAGTCTTAATTACGTGAAAGAACTGGCGGCCATTAAAAGCAATATCAACGCCACGGCCGGTTACGGGTATTATAATAATTTAACCACCAGCTTCAATTATGCCACCCTTGATTCCAAGGGGGATACCATCCCCGGTACGGCACCGGTCTACCCGTTTGATAAACCGGAGAATACCCTGATCTCCTATTATGGCCGTTTGATTTACACCTATAACGAAAAATATATCCTCACAGCCTCTATCCGCCGGGACGGCTCTTCCCGTTTCTCACCCAAAGAGCGCTGGGGCGTTTTTCCCGCTCTTGCCCTGGCCTGGAGGATGGATCAGGAAAACTTTCTGAAGGATTCCAAAACCATCTCCGCGATGAAGTTGCGCTTAAGCTACGGAGTTACCGGCAATCAGGAAGGGATCGGCAACTATTCTTATTTGCCGGATTATTCTTTAGGCAACAACGCTTCCCAGTACCAGTTTGGTGATAAATATTATTACATGGCCACCCCTGCCCCTTATGTGGCGAACTTTACCTGGGAGCAAACAGCCTCCACCAATGTGGGCCTGGATTATGGATTCTTACAGAACCGTATTAACGGTAGCATTGATTACTATT
>DASULB010000028.1:0-7813 GCA_036278455.1 Chitinophagaceae bacterium
GTTTCTCAACTGCCGGGAAGACAACGTCTTTAATTCTTTATAGGTTGCCATAGGAATTTCAAAACATTGAACGGAAGTTGTTTTATTCCAGGGTATACCGGACGGCTTTTTCTCAGAAACCTTTGTAAATTTCAGGAATCCGGTATTAGGGGTCCTTGCCCGGATAGCCCTTTTCCCGTTGATATAGATATCCTGTGGAACGCCATCTTTTAACAAAGCAGAAATATTGGCAGATAAAACGCCCTTCCCCTTTATCAAAACTTTCTTTCCTCCGCTAATAACGGGGTGAGCATTGAGCTCGGCCTTAAAGATAATTTTTAGCGTTTTGGTGCCACCGTTTTGAGGTGTAATGCATATTGGCTCATTCAACTCATAGGTTCCATTTCTCAATACGATCGTAATCGCTCCTTTTCCATTCATTTTTTTTAATTCAGGCAACATGGCAACTGCCCTTTGAAGGGAAGCCGGCGAGAGTCTACTCCCGTTGCCGCTACCACGTGGAGAAACGTACAGGGTCGTATCTCCTGCGCGGGCAGGAGCATGAGTAACCACAACAGAAAACAGCAACAATAATAATTTCCAGTTCATAGCATCATTTGGTTAGGTCTCTGTTGATGAATGGTTGAAGTTCTCCTTTCCCTGTACGATTAATAACCCATGTATTCTATCCATCTCGGTGCTTCTTATGTAAAAACAGGCTATCGGGTATATTACGGGCTTTTTCACTTTGTTTACCATATTGCAAACGCAATTTATAGCCGCCACCCCCTTCTATAAAATCTAAGGAAAACGGATACAAACCTTTCTGCAGGGCAATCTGTCCGCTGCGCTGCTGTGCACTGTGCAGCCCGTCATTATCCACCACGGTTTTGTCACCGATACGCAGGATACTCCCATCATCTGAGGTCAGATAAAAGCTATAAATACCCGTCTCGGGAATGGAGATATATCCCCTGTACTGTAACCCGAAAGCTGGTGCTTTTATGCTCTCAGGCACCCGGATATTATTTACGACAGAGATCTGTTCGGCAGCTACAGTGGTCATCTGTTTTGTATTCTTAAAGCTACCTTTATAATAGATACAATTTAACCCTTGAACCATATGATCAATGTTAACAGTCGCAGGTGACATATATGATTCCTTCTCATATTTCAGGACATAGATGTCTCCTCTGTTACCTTCGGGAGTAAAAGCCGCCAATTTAATATTAACCGTTTTCTTTATCGTCAATGACTGCGGCAGGATCGCTGAAGATGCCGAAGGCAGCGTGCCATCCGTAGTGTAATGAATGACCATATCAGCCAAAGGCTTTTGAACTGTTAATACCGCACTGTCGGTAAAAACATTATTATCTGTAAACCCTTTCAGGTCGGGCAGGCGATAATGAATATGCAGCATGTCCCAGCGCGGATACTGATATCTGAGCCTTTCCAGGTAAGACTGGTAATCACCCGGGTGATCTGTCCAGGCGACTTCGGCCAGTGCCGTCATGCGCGGCATGGTCATATAATCGGCCCGCTTTTCAGACGGAATCCGTTCTGTCCACACATTGGCCTGCACACCGATGATCTTTTGGGCCAGCGGTGTTCCCCTCAGCGCAACAGGAATGGGATTATAATGATACACGGCGGATAAGGTGGTCTTATTGGGAAATGCATCAAAATAAAGCGGAGAGTCGGGTGTCATGATCACGTCACTTCCTTCTTTGGCTGCTTCTTCAGGTGCATTGGGTACCCAGTTGCGCCAGTACATAATGGTAGCTGATGAATCCATTCCCCCTTCCAGGATATCATCCCAGCCTATCAGCGTTTTACCGTTTGCATAAAAGAATTTTTCCATTCTTTTGATAAAATAGCTCTGCAGCTGGTTGACATCTTTCAATCCCTCCTTTCTCATGACCGCGTTACAGGCGGGTGTTTTTGCCCAGGTGGATTTATCAACCTCATCACCGCCGATATGGACATATTTGGATGGAAAGAGCTTAAATATCTCTTTATAGACATTGTCCGCGAAAGTAAAGGTTGATTCATCACAAGGGCATAGGGGGATGGAAAATAGTTTTCCCTGGCCCGCCTTACCTGTACAGCTCAGGTAAGGAAATATTCTTACGGCCGACATCATGTGCCCGGGCATATCTACTTCAGGAATGATCTGAATATGCCTTGCTGCAGCATAGCGGATGATATCACGCATCTGCTCCTGGGTGTAATAGCCACCATACAATGTCTTCCCGTCGCGATGGATGATATGAGAAGTATCAATCTTAAAATCAGGATTTTCTTTGGATAGTTCCATACACGTAGAATCAATGTGATCAAAAGTCCGCCAGGCTCCCTGTTTTGTTAACTCCGGGTACTTTTTTATCTGGATGCGCCATCCCTGGTCATCAGTGAGGTGAAGATGCAGCCGGTTCAGCTTGTAGGTGGCCATCCGGTCAATAAATTTTTTAAGATAGGCCTCGGAAAAGAAATGCCGGGCTACATCCAGATGCATGCCCCGCCACGAAAAGGCAGGATGATCACTGATGTCAACAGCGGGTAGGCTGAGTGTTCCGGTTCCGTTATTTTCTTGAAAGGATTCCGGTAGTAACTGACGGATGGTTTCTATTCCATAGAAAATTCCCGGGGCAGCTGAAGCGGAAAGGATGATTTTCCCCGGGCTGATCACCAAATGATATCCTTCTTTTGAACGGACAGAAGGGTCATTCTTTATAAGGATGCAATTATCAGAAGCATTCTGCCGATAAGACAGCGAAAAGCCGCCCTTTTTCTTTATCAGGCCATTAAGTATCTCAGCCTCCTGCTTGTAAGAACCGTATTGTAAAACAATTGATGTCTTTTTATTAATGGAAAAGTTCCCACTTTCAGGTATCAGCCTGGATGGGTAGGGTATGATAGGATAACGCTTTGCCAAAGCTGACTGGGCCTTTACAGGAACCGCATATAGACAAATCATTAAGATGCCAATGAGAAATTTCTTTGCTGATAGTGTTGCTATATTCATAGTTTAATATTAAAAAGAATATTTCATTTTTATTTGCTATTTCTTTATCACCCAAAAGTATCCTGTTTGCCTTGATATCGGCGGAGGAACTGCCTGTCATCACTTTAAATTCTCCTCCCCCACCCTTTTCATCTGCCTGTTCCAAACGGCCAAACCTTCGGGTATAGTTTAAAAAGTTCCCAACCGCTTTCGCTTCCATCCCGCTATTCCACTATGGAGGGCATATTTCGGGCGATCCGGTTAATGGCCAGCGACCCTCTATTAACCAATACTACCGCACGGACTTCCTTGTACGCCAAAGTGACCGAATTAAATGTTCCTGGTGCTGTTGTCTCTCTCATGATCCTGTATGCTGCCTTTAGCATAGCAATTATGTTATAGCAACTTACTCACCAAAACTAAAAAAGCCCTTTATCATTATGCCTATTTTAATCTCAAATATCTACTGATAACACTTGATCCATGTCAAGCATGGTATTTTCTGCTAATATTATCTGGCAATGCGTACCCTGCTGAGTAAAAGTAGCATGAATTTGTTTACTATTTAGGAAAACCTGCACTCTTTTGGCGTAATAATTCTCATGAAGTTCAACATTTAATTTTCTTAAACTCAGTTTTCCATGGATAACTTTTAGCTGCGCTGAAAACGCGGTGTCGCTTCTCTGTTGCGAATATGATCCCCACCCCTCTGCGGATGTAAAGGGTGCTTTAAAGTTTTCAGGATGTATTTTGGGTGCAAAAGAAATCTGTCCTTTGGGACCGTGGTATTCAAATCCGCAAGCCGTAATAAAAGTGCCGTAACTAGCCATTGCACGTGCATAATGATCACTACATTCTATTTCATTATAAGGATTTCGTTTTGCTGCATGATACCGGTCATGTATGCTTCTGGTCAGTACCAGTGATTCTTCTGTCATCCCTTCTGCCATAAGGTGAGAAGCTACCTGGTGTTCAAAACCGCTCATGCATTCATTGAAATATCCTGCCTGCCAGGTGATGTTGTCTCCATAAGGTTGAGGATCGTTACGCGGATTGGTATCCATGAGCATCCCGCCGTCACCCGATAAAGCGTAAGGCCGGCCGCCGGTATGACGTGCAATATAAGGCCCGACATCCGGCATAAAATTATATTTCCATAAGGAAGTTAACGCCGTCAACACTTTTTCCTTATCTAGGATTCTCCCAAGTCCTACCTGATAAGCATAGGACTGTCCAAATACCTGGTCGATTTCGCAGGTATCATAAGACCCTAAATGCTTTTTACCATCTTTGCCTGGTAGCTGAATAAAGTACTCTCCGTTAAATAACCTGTCTTCTATATTTTTCTTTCCCGCTTCAAAACGTTGATGGCATTTTTCCGCAAACGTTTCGTCACCCATCTCTTTTGCCATCTCTTCCCCTGCTCTCCAGGCCGCAATACACAGACTGCTGATCCATGATATCTCACCATACCAGGCAGCATCCAGGGTATTGGGCTGCGGGCCGTCAATAATCCCGTCATCATTTGTGTCATGATTAAGGATAAATTCAACTGCTTTTTTAATGTGCGGCCAGTTGTGTTTTAAAAATGTATTATCCTTCGACATCTGGTGTTCACGTAAAATGCGTAATACGGTACCTGCCTGGCCATCAATGGCTTCCCCCGTTCCTTCCCCCCGGTAACCTATCTGCCCTGTTTTCGTATTAAAAGCCAGCCCCAAATCAACGCGCTCCCGGGTATCCCGTTCTATGGCAGGAAATACCCTGGCTACCGCCTGTGCATATTGCCATACATGGGTACAGGTACCCTCGCAGCAGCCAACCCCTTCCCATGACCAGAACCGTCCCGTGGCAAACCGGTGGCAGGTGGTAGTGGCCAGTGTGGATGTATTGTTAAAAGTTCTTTCCAGAAACCAGTACGGGAGGGAGGAATCATACCAGGTATCACGCCATAATTTTGTATCATGTTCCAGCCGGTCTAAATGCAAGCTGATATACTGCACCACTGCCAATGCATTCTCAAACTTTTTTGCATAATAATTTCCTGCCTCTGCATCCCTTACCGGAAGTTTTGTATGAGGGAAATGCCAGGCTATTACAAAATGAGTCTCTTCTTTTTTTCCCGGCGATATTCTCATTTTTTGTACGACGCCACCTGTCAATAGTTCATCCTTATCTTTGCTGATCGTTTCACCGGAACTTTTAAACACAAAATCATCCAGGGCGCCTGTATCAAATTCTGTGTAGGCTATTCCTTCCTTACTGAGCACAGACAGGCACATCGTACCGTTATCCGGAAAAGGTCCGGGTTTGCTTTTATCGGTTGAAGCGACGTGTTTTGTTTCAGAGAAAACACCCACCATTCCATCTTCTTTTACGCGTGTATTTTGCCTGGTGAATGAAACCTTGTCATTTCCCTGCATCAAACAGGCATTTTGTAACCAGCCTGCCAGAGACACCTCCATGCTTTTCTTTGAATGGTTATGGATGGTAACAGAAAAAATGACGGAAGGCAGGCCCGAATCCTCTTCATTCAGTGGAATAAAGGGGGAAAAGGCTTCCATGGTGACGGAAAAGGGAAGTGCATGATCTGTAAATTGAATGGTTGCGACGGGATACTGACCGGTAAAGCCGATCTCTCCCCAATCCGCTTCCCGAAGCTGGCGGATATATTGTTTGCCGTCACAATTGACTTTAACTGCGAATCCCTGTTCAATGACTTGTTTGGCAAATGATGGCGGAGGCTCCAGGTAAGCCGATCCGCTGGTGGCCCCTATTTCCCTTCCCGAAGGGCCCCATACTACCGTTTTCGGATCGATCCCCCCCTGATTGCGATTGAAAATGTCCCATAACCATAAACGGCCATCTCCTCCCAGATAAAGCGTCCCCGCCATAATACCCCCTGCAGGCATACCAATGAACCGCAGTTCATTCCTGCTTTTCAGGTAGGTAGTAGGTGCTCCTCTTTTTGTCAGAGAATGAATCCATTGCCTGTTAAGCTTTTTATTTTCCGGCACGTTACCATGCCTCGGATCCACAGCGAGAAAAGGTCCTGCAGCAACCGGGAAACCGGCAGTATATACGCCGGCAGCCAGGGTACCAACGCCCTTCAAAAAAGAACGCCTGTCCAGGCCGGTATCTTCCTTCCCTTTTTTTGATATCATAACGCTAAGTTAACTTTAAGTTCGTTCATTATTTCATCCGGTGTTTCTATTTTGTTTTCAGTAACCATGGTTCACTAAGCAGGAGGTCATAATTTATATACTGTTAAAAACACTTGTGTTATGCAAAGATAATATTCAGGGTCAAAAAGCCACCGATCATAACCAGGGCCGGACAGATCAGTTGTTTATACCAAATAGCTCTACTTGATGAGGGTACGCCTGTAAAATTTCAGATACTCCTGTTCGGGGAGTAAGATGCCAGAATATATTACTACATTGCTTTCGGACGGAAATTCTTCACATTTGTATTTCCGCCAAACTTTAGCTATTTATCTTCTATTTTAATTTCCCCCGTAGCGTATCCCAAATGTCCTTTCATATCGCTGCCTTGCAGGATGATGGTATAAACGCCCGGACGATCCGCCGCGTAGAAAGTAACAAGTCCCTGTCCTATTGTTTCCATGTCTATGTTGGGTTCCCAATAAATGGTGGACCGCAAGTCAGGTATTTTGGGGCCAACTGTTTTTACAGCATACCGGGGACTATAAAATTCCCTGGGCCAGGCAAAGGGTATTGGAGTGTAAACACTTGTTCCAGGTTTTTTTTGTTCCCATAATGTAGTTCCTCTTTTTGTGGTAATTTCTATGTAGGCTACCGGCCTTTTTCGCTTAATTACCTCCCTCGGGTTGGCGAACGTCGCGTCATAACTGTTCACATATTTGGGGCTATACATTACTTCTATACCTTTTATATCAAATGTAGTAAGGGTATTTAACGGATCCGTCGTGATACCGGATACCCGTTGCAGCGTCATACCTTCGATGACAAAGTGGACATCATATCCATTCAGTGTGGCAGCACTATCAAAATTGAGACCAGAAATATGCTGCCGTAAAAAATCATATAACGAAATGTTTCCGGCTTTTTCAATATCACTTTCATCAAGTACAATATCCGCTTCTCCCGGACCATTAATATTCTGCGAGCCACGAATTATTCTCTTTGCTCTTACTTCGACAGGCTTTAACACATGACCGGATAATTGAAGCATTTCTTGCTTATCGGAGATATAATTTGACAGCGTTTCCTTAATATTGATGTTCCACGGTAAGTTGACGGGAAAATCAGCCGGCTGCAATAGGGGCGGCGTAAATCCTTCTATCTTAATACCTATATTGAAGCTTTTCCCGTGTCGATTCAATGCTTGTATAAAAAAGCGTGGTGTATCAATGGGAGGGAAATTCTTAAAAACAAATTGGCCATTCCGATTTGTCTTCATGGCTCTTACCAAGGATGGCTTTTGAGACACTAAGGATACTTTGGCATTCTTTATCGGTTTGTTTAATCCATTGACCACTGTTCCCTTTACTTCAAATGTTTTTTCTGCATCATAGGCAGGCTTTTGTGGCGGATTGAAGATGGTCTTCCAATCATAACCTACCCATCCTTGCGTAAGCAATAAATTATCCAGTGCTGCCTCTGTTACAGAATCGCTGCGCTGAAAATAGTAGAAAGGATCTTCCACATAGCCTTTTACACAGGAACTGAGATGGAAATAACTAAGTATATTATCGGTGTTCGGCCTTATTTTGACCTGGTTGTTATCAGTGACGGAGACAGAGAAATTTCCGAAAATCGGTTGTCCTGAAGCGTTTTTCACCTCTAT
>DASULB010000029.1:0-9900 GCA_036278455.1 Chitinophagaceae bacterium
ACCGGAAAGAAAAAAAGGATTTCACGGTGAGTTTCCAGGACATTGACCAGACAAATCTGCTACTGAAGAAGGCAGGCATTTCCCCTGATTCTCTCAGCAATTACACCCCGGAGCAGTTGACAAAGGTCTTAGGCGTAGAGGGTATCATCTCGGGAACCCTGACATCCGATAAGCCCATGAGCGAAGGCGCCGCCGTCGCGGTTGGTGTGCTCACGGGATTTTATGGGCATACCAACTCAGGGAAATGTACCATCAACATCCACGACGGACCTTCCGGGAAATTAATGTGGAAATACGAAAAATCCCTTTCCCGCGGGCTGGGCAGCAACATCAACACCATCATCAATACCATCATGAACAAGGCCTCCAGGAAATTCCCTTATGAAAAATAATTCATACAGAAGGCAATGCTATAAAATAAGAGACGAAAGAGGCGCTTTATTCTACCTATGCATGGCTTTATTGGGAGGGTAAAATTGCTGGCGTCAGGATTAGGGTTTAAGAAGTAAGAAACCATTATTACACGCAATGGTGACCAGCGGTTGGAACTGTTCCAAAAATCTCCGGTGGTTGAAATGTTCGGTATTGAAAGATGGAAATATTGTGAGGTAGTCCTGTAGGAACTTGTTCTTTGGTGCCTTATATCGGATGATCTCAATGGCGCTTTGTTGCAATCGGAAAAAGGGGTCGAAGTATTTTTCCAGCGGGGGTAGCTTGTCGCTCTTGGAACAGTTGAAAGAGCGGTCGGCTGGTATTAGGTTCCACATCAAATCATGAGCGACGAAAGCATAGGGGATAAAATGTTCAACCGCATAGCTGCCGATTTCCAGCTTGGTATTAGTATAAATACAATCCACACTGCCAAGTTCGCTTATTACGATGTCCCAGAACTTGCGCTGTTCGATCAGGCTTTTCCGAGGGACTGATTTTATAAGTTTGTTCGGTATGTCTGGAACGTTGGGATTCTTGGCTTGGAGGTATATCGAAAGGTTCCAATAGCAGAACTCCTTTAAAATGCCGGCATTCTTTTGCAGGTAGATTATCCAGGAAGGGTTGATGACGATGCAATTCTTATAGATGGCATAAGGACAATCGTTGTTATAGGCTTGCGAACATTGATAGGCTCGGCTCCGGTCATCCGCTTTGAACCAAGGGCTAAGAAAACGATGCGGTACTTCGGCATTGAAATAGGAAAGCTCCTTTAAAGTTAGTTTATCGCTGGTGGTAGACAATTTTTTAAAAATGCTGCTGCGGTCGGCATCAATGGTTATGTCTTCAATGGTCTTAATGTTTTCGATCGCCTGCTGCAGTTTATCTTGCTTGCCAAATGAAACGTGGAAATAATTGACGGTGAACCAGGAATAAGCGATCATTTCGGCAAACAGGCATTGTTTGCCAATAGTTGTATCCCCTTGTTCCACTCTCCCCAATATAGCCAGGAACCAATAAAATTTATAGGTAGCGGAGGTATTGTTGAAGCAGGCGGCCAGTTTGCCAATCGGCAGGTTATCCTCGTAAGGTAAGTTCACAAGTGCCAAGATAAGTATTAATAGACTCCCATGCAATCTTGTAAAAATGATTAGGGGAAAATTTCTTCCCATTAGCTCTCGATAAAATGCGCAATCTATATTAATTTTAAGAATTCTAGAACTGGCCCTTATCAAGTCATTCAAGCTTAATTCATCCAAATGGAGAAGCGATTGAAGCCGATCATTTGCATTGTCTGAATCAATATTATAGCCTTATGTAAGAAAGCTCGATTGTCAATTCGACGCTTCATTGCTAGCTATCTCATTGCCTTTTATTATTACCCCACCGTTACTATTACGGGTTCCAGCAGTTACCACCAGATTGCAGCCTATCGCATTATACATATATTCCAATGACAAGCCCCGGATTATACAGTATTGCATTCGGGTCGGCCGAACAGCCAGGGCCTTTGGTATCTTGACTTTCTAAGAGCCATTATTGACTCAAGAATTACTAAGCGACTCCAAGTTCGCGAGCACGGGACGAGGCGCCTTTAAGCTATTGGATGCATTGCGCAATACCAACGCTTGATTTGATCTCTTTTCATCCACCCTCGTTCTTTAGAAACATATCGGCAAAATGGAGATATTGACGCCAGTCATAAGGAGTAATATTGTGTTCCCCACCGCGAATATGATAACTTATACGCCCGAATACAGGATGGTTTACGGCAGGCATGGTCTTTACCGGCAATCCCTGTAAGCCTAAAAACCTGTAAACAGTGTCCACGGCCAACGCCGTCAGGAATTCGCCATAAGGGTCTGAGTTTTCATCTTCCTCAGCGCTGGCAATATACAGCGGTCTGGGTGCGATCAGGGCCATGAGTTCATGCTGATCAAAGGGCAGGGTGGTATCATTGCCAATATATTGCTGAAAATTACGGCAGAACCAGTAGGGAAACTTTGTACATAGCCGATGGATGTTCTCTCCTGAAAAATGGTGAAACAATTTCGCACCACCAGCGCCGGATTCATTGCTGATGATCATGGCAAAACGCCTGTCCTGGGCACCCGCCCATAACGCGGCTTTACCCATGCGCGACCAACCGAAAACAGCGACCCTGTCAGCATCAATATCACTGTCAGTCCCAAAATAATCCATCGCGCGGCTGAGGCCCCATGCCCACGCGGAAAGCGTAGCGAAATTATCGCCTCCCCGCTGCAACAAAGGATAGATCGACTGAACGCCCGTCATTTTCCCATCCATCTTATCAGGAGCAATATCACCCGCATAGATAGTTGCAATGCCATATCCCCGCTTTAATATCATTTTGAGTGGCCAGCGTACCGCTGCGGATCCCCGACCGGCGCCTGTAGCATGATGGGCTACAACGCCTCTATTGCCTCCATACTCCCAGCTGGTGGTCACCCTGATGGCGGTGTCCAGGGCGATGGACTGATTGCCCTCAAAATTCAATCCCACAAATAAAGGTGCCGGTCTTTTCACCGCGTTGGGAAGATAGATAAGGATGTCCATACGGGGACCGCCTTTTTTGCCATTAAAAAAAACAGTGACCTGTCGCCGCGTGGCCATCCCGTCCAGAGCACGGGGATCATTCTCAAAAACGTGGAATCGCATATAAGGTGGTCTGCCGGGAGAACGGCCATACATTTGTGTGGTAAACAGATGAAGCATTTCGGGCCGTCTTTCGGAATACCATTGCTCCGGGGAGGTGACAGTTGACCCATTAGATAAAACAAAAGGATTGGGGATGTTTCGTGAAAACCCCGGCAGTGCTATCCTCTGGGCATAAGAAGGCAAAGGGATTCCTACCATCCACACCAGCAACAAACAAACCAGGTACCCGAAGGGCGGTGCCTTTTTCACCCATTCTTTTAAACGAATCATGTTCATATACCCTCATTTTAATCTGAACTGTTACCCGCAGGCCAGCTTCATCATTCTGAACAAAATATTTTAGCATTTAATATTGTCAAACGTACTTTTATTATTTTAAAATTTAAAATATCTTTTGTCTATTCCTGCATTTTCCACATTGTAAGAAGTATTCAATGAGATCATCTGATGACTACAAGCATAACAAAAATGATTTTCCTAGCCCGCCCGTCATCCGCTTTTTTACAGTAAAAAGCATCAGCCCCGTGATGGTTGAACACTCAGTGGAGGAGCCATGTCTAGGATAAGCGGACAATTAGCTTCAAATAATGGCTGATGATGATAAGAAACTTTCCGGTGCTTTTATAACCGCTGTTCAGCGTAGGGAAATTCATTAAATAACGGTGGCTGGGGTACACGATAAGAACTTCCTGCCTTCAAAGGTGATTTCGCTTCTTGAAAAATCACAAACCGACAATGCCCTGACATTAAATTGTTGAAAAGATAGATTGCTTGCTATAAGGGATCAGCCGCCTTATGACGGCGGATTTTTTCAGGCAGTCTTCTTATAATTAAGGACAGCCCACCCATTGAGTACGACAGCCATCAGGATGATCGCGCCCAATTGCGGCAGGATGTCCTTTATCCCGCTGCCCTTGAGCATGACCATCCTGATGACATCAATCAGATAGGCGACGGGATTGAGTTTTGTGATCCACTGCGCCCAGACGGGCATGCTGTCGATCGGTGTAAAGAGGCCTCCCAGCAGCACAAAGACCATCATGAAGAAAAACATCAGGAACATGGCCTGTTGCTGGGTATTGCAAAAGGTCGATACCAGCAGTCCAAAACCCAGAACAGCCAAAAGATATACGGCGACAAAGCCATACAGCAGCAGGATGCTTCCCTGTGGCACGATGCCATAGACGAAGTAAGACAGGATCAGCCCCACCGTAAACACCACGTTGGCCAGCACCCAAAAGGGAATGAGTTTCGCGAGTATAAAGTCCCGCTTTTTCACAGGGCTTACATTGATCTGCTCAATGGTACCGATCTCTTTTTCTTTGACGATATTGAGCGCCGACAAAAAACCGCCTACCATGGTCACCAGCAGTGCAAGGATGCCCGGGATAAGGGACAGCTTGTAATTGCGTTTGGGGTTGAACCAATTGGTGGGACGTATCTCAAGGCCTACGGGACGGACGTGCGCAGAAGCGGCATTCAGCCGCCCTGAAATCTCCCGGTCAAAATCTGCGATGATGGCGCCCAGATAACTTCCCCCCAGGCTGGCTTTCGTACCATTGATGGCGTTCATGGCCAGAAATACCTTTTGGTTTCCTTCGCGCAGGAGATCCCTTTCAAATCCCTGCGGTATGTCCAGGATTACATCGGCCTGGCCCCTTTCAATATACCGGAACGCTTCTTTGTAATGATCACAGTGACCGGTAAGCTTAAAATATCCGGAAGCGCTTATTTTTCCCAGCAATTGTCGTGAATAGGCGGAATGATCGTTGTCCACGATGACCAGGTTGATGTTCTTGATCTCATAATTGGCCGCAAGGGGCAGAACAAGAAATTGCATGATGGGCGCCATCAGGGAGATAGCCAGAATGATCTTGTTGCGGAAGATCTGCCGGAATTCTTTTTGCAACAGTATTTTTAAAGTACGCATCATCCAAGTCTGATTTTAAACTTCTTTAAACTGACGCCAAAAAGCAGTAAGGTGATGCCCAGTAAGATCGCGGTTTCCTTCCAGACCGCCATGAACCCGGCGCCTTTGATCATGACCATCTTCACGATGATGTAATACCATTTGGACGGAAGAATGTCGGATAGGAGCTGTAACACATAAGGCATATTTTCAATCGGGAACATAAAGCCACTTAACATGAGCGTAGGCAACATCATCGCCACCAGGGAAATGAGCATCGCCACTTCCTGGGAGGCGGTCTGAATGGAAATGAGGATGCCCAGCATCAGGCAGGTAATGATAAATAAGGTACTTTCCCCCATCAGCAGGGCCAGGCTTCCCCTGACAGGTACTTTCAGCACATAGACGCTCAACAGCAAAATGGCGATGAGGTCCACCAGCGATAAGATCAGGTAAGGCACCGCTTTGGAGATGATGATCAGCGCCGGTTTCATAGGAGAGACCAGCAGTACTTCCATGGTGCCCATTTCTTTTTCCTTTACGATGGCCACCGCTGTCATCATCACGCACACCAACAATAACACCATGGCCATCACGCCCGGCACAAAGTTGGGCGCGCCCCTTAATTCGGGGTTATAGAGCATTCTTGTCTCTGCGGTAATCTGATAGGTGTTCCGCGAGGGGACGGACCGGTCAGCCTGATAGGCCGTGATGATCCGGGTCAGATAAGCGGTGACCTGTCCGGCCACGTTCATATCGGTGGCATCGGTAATGATCTGTACCTGGGCTGTCCCCTGATGGGCCAGATCCCGCTCAAAACCGGCCGGAAATACCAGCGCCGCTTTGACCTTCCCCTCCCTGAAAGCATCTAAAAGCGCCTCATGGGATAAAAGGTTCCGGTCAATATCAAAATAACGGCTGGCCGCCACTTTGTCGGTGATCTCCCGGGAGGCATTGTCCTTTGCGTAATCGACTACGGCAATCCTGGTGTTTTTCACCTCGCTGGTCAGGGCAAAGCCAAACAAAAGGACCTGTACCACCGGCATGCCGAAAAGAATAAGCAGCACCCGTCTGTCACGCAGTACATGGTAGAATTCCTTTTTGACAAATGCGAGGAATGATTTCATCTTAGTCGCTTCTTTTGGCGCCCCGGGCCAGTTGATAAAATACCTCATCCATGGAGGCCGCCCGAAATTGTTTCTTGAGGTTTGCCGGAGCATCCAGGGCGGCGATCCTGCCGTCCACCATGATGGAAACCCGGTTGCAATATTCCGCTTCGTCCATGTAGTGCGTCGTGACAAAAATCGTAATTCCATTGTCCGAAGCATCATAGATCAGCTTCCAGAACTGTCGCCGGGTGACCGGGTCGACACCGCCTGTGGGTTCGTCCAGGAACACGATTTTCGGATGATGGAAAATAGCCACCGAGAACGCCAGTTTCTGCTTCCAGCCCAGTGGCAGTTCACCCACCAGTTTTTTCGCCTCTTTACGCAATCCCAGGTCATCGATCAGTTCCGCACTTTTTGTTTTGATCTCCTCGCCGGAGAGCCCGCAAATACCTCTGAAAAATTCCAGATTCTCCAGAATAGTGAGGTCCTCATAGAGTGAAAATTTCTGGCTCATGTAGCCGATGTGCTTTTTGATCTCTTCCGGCTGCCGGTACACATCGAAGCCCGCCACGCTGGCCTGCCCCGAAGTAGGAATGGAAAGGCCGCTCAGCATCCGCATGGCGGTCGTCTTGCCCGCCCCGTTGGCACCCAGAAAACCGAATATCTCCCCCCCTTTCACCTGGAAGGTGATCGCGTTGACGGCGATAAAGTCACCGAAACGTTTGGTCAGCTGATCGGTTTTGATCGCTACTTCCCGCAAGTCGTTCTGCATGTTTTGCTATTTTAACAACTGAATGAAACAGTCTTCCACGGTTGCCTGTACCGGTTTAATCTCGGTACGCCCGAAACCTTCCTTTTCAAGATAGCTGCCGAGTGTTCCCACCATCCCGCTTTCTTCTTTTTTAACGGCCACATGCGCGTATTCGCCAAAGGCATAACTGTTCAGCACATCGTTATTTTTGTCCAGTGCTTTTAACAGCGCTGACATCCTGTTGTCCGCCTGCACTGCCAGCAGCTGATCAGGATAGTCTCCCGAAATACCGGCCGGCGTGTCAACGGACAGGATCCTTCCGCTTTGTATCAGCGCGATCCGGTCGCATAGCGCGGCTTCATCCATGTAGGGTGTCGCTACCACGATGGTGATGCCCTGACGACTCAGCCGCCCCAGCATCTCCCAGAATTCCTTCCTGGAAACAGGGTCCACGCCCGTAGTGGGTTCATCCAGAAAAAGCACGGTGGGCTTATGGATCAAGGCACAGCACAGGGCCAGTTTTTGTTTCATGCCGCCGGAAAGTGCTCCTGCGCGACGTCTTTTAAAAGGCGCTATCTGGTCGTAAATATCCTTTATCAACGCATAGTTCTCCCTGACGGTCGTGTTAAACACCGTGGCAAAAAAATCCAGGTTCTCCTCCACCGTCAGGTCCTGGTACAGGGAAAATCTTCCGGGCATGTAACCCACCGTACTTCTGATCTGACGGTAATCCCGGACAATGTCAAAGCCCTCCACGGTCCCTTTGCCGCCGTCCGGTACCAGCAGGGTGGTGAGCATGCGGAAGATGCTTGTCTTGCCGGCGCCGTCGGGGCCGATCAATCCGAATATCTCTCCCTTATCCACCGAAAAAGATACGCCGTCGACAGCAAGCACTTCTTTTTTTTTCCCATAGGTCTTTACCAATCCATCAGCCGTTACCATGTGTGAAATATTTTTAGTTTTATCCAGCCTCCAGGCATGCATGTTATGAAGATGATCCGCTTTCCCGTTTATCTCCCCAACCGCGGCAATGACCATCACCGGTCATGCCCTTACAACTTTACTTCCCCATACATGCCTATCTTCAGCGTGCCGTCGTTGCGTACGCGGATCTTCACAGCGTATACCAGGTTGGCCCGTTCATCCCTGGTCTGAATGGTTTTGGGTGTAAACTCAGCTTCGTCACTCAGCCATTCCACGGTACCCTCAAATCCCCTGACACCTCCTTTTCCATCATCCACCAGGACTTTTACCCGCTGGCCCAGTTTAATGGAAGTGAACGCGCCCTCCGTAATATAGGCCCGTAAAATAATAGTGGACAGATCCGCAATGGTATAAAGCGGCTTACCGATCGCAGCCATCTCACTGGTTTGCGCGTATTTGGTCAGGACCGTCCCCTTGACCGGGTTCACGATCCTGCATTTCATCAACCGGTCATCCAGCTCCGCTATCTGCACCCTGAGTGGCAAAGCCGCTTTACGAAGGCTGCCGGAGGTGATATCTAAAGAGGACTGCTGCGCGGTGATCTGCTTTTTGATGAGCGTGATCTCCGCATTGGCGTCATCGAGTTGTTTGGGCGTGGCGGCATCCGAACGCGCCAGCTTCACCAGACGCCGTTGTTCATGCAGCGCGTGGGATAGCCGCGCCTGCAGGGCTGCGGTTTGCGCAGCGATGTCGGGGTCTCTGGCGAGCAGGGCCCCAATCTGCGCCTCCAACTGCCTTTTTTCAAGGTAAAGCTGCGTGGAATCAACATACCCGATCACCTGCCCTGAATCCAGGATCTCTCCCTCCTGAACGTTGAATATTTTGATGATGCCGTTCGCCTGTGAGGGGACGATGGTCTCGGTGGCCTCAAAGGTCCCCGAAGCATCATAGGTGTTTTCCTCTCCTTTACAACCTGGCAGGATCACCGGTAGCAGGCAGAGGAAGAGATACAGGGCCAGTCGTTTCAGGGGTCTCCTTTTTTCCATTGGTTCGTTTTTAATTGTCTTTTATAAGGTTTTGACTGTCGTCGGTGGTCGTCTCAGTGGCCGTTCCGGTGGTCGTCTGCTTGTCATATTCCGCTTTTAGCAACCGCACTTCGTGCAATATCCTTTCCTGGCGGGCGTCATCAGCGGCATTCACCTCCCTGACGTAATCGCGGGTATGCAGCACACCATTTTTCAACTGTGCGAGCGCGGTCTCCATAATACGGGTTCGGAGCTGAACGATCTGTTCATCGGAACGAATGATCTTCTGTAACTTGGTCATCTCCGCATCCTGCTGTTGCAGGGTGATGCCGGTATTGAACAGGAAGGTCTCCCGTTGCAGTGCGATGCCTTGCCGATGGGTGCCCAGCAGCGCCCGTTTGTTTTTCAGGGTATAAAAACCGGTCAACGGAAAGCTCAGGCGTACGCCCGCGATATAGAAAGGATCAAAGCGGTCACTAAAAATATTGAAGGCCGGCTTGCCATAACCAGCCTGTCCAAAAACGCTCACCTTCGGGGAATTGACCGCTTTCAACAGGCCGTTTTGCGCGTCGATCATTTCATTCTGGTATTTGAACACCCCAAATTCAGGACGGAGGATATCTTCAGGGGGGTGGACAGGTGGGGGCTTGATGAAAACCGTGCTGTCATCCAGCGGCCGGTTGATGAACAGGCGCATCATGGCAATATAGGCGCCCCGGTCCGCGGCCAGTTCAATGGTACGCTGACCGGCCGTGAGCAAAGCCGCGGTAAGTACATCTACACTACTTTTCAGGGCCGTCCCTCCCGCGACGGCGGCCGTCGCCTGGGCCATACCGGCCCGGATATCATTTTCCATGAGCCGGTTCAGTTTTAATTCAGCGTCAATGAGCAGGATGCCGAAGTAGAGTTGGTTGACGCGGTCCTTAAGCGCATAGAGTTGTACCGACAGCCGCTGCTGTTCCAATGCGGTCTGCGCCGCCGTCAGTTTCTTTTGTTGCCGGATCACACCGCCATCGTACAGGGTTTCGTTTACCTCGGCATAGACCTTATATTGGTCGTTATCAGGCTGCGGTA
>DASULB010000030.1:0-3334 GCA_036278455.1 Chitinophagaceae bacterium
GACCAGGAAGGCATCCTGAGAAATAGTTTTCAAAAAAGATACAGCGCCCGGCTGGTAGTGGATAACCAGATAAAGGACTGGTTAAAGGTGGGCGCGACCTTTAGTTACAGTAACCTGGACGAACGGCTGGCCAATGCCTCCCAGGGCGGGAACAACATTCCGAGGATGTTGATCGAAATGATCCCGATCGTTCCCGTCCGTTATCCTGACGGCACTTATGGCACCCGGACCGATTACCCGGATATGGAAGCGGGTGACAATCCGGTGGCCATCGAGAATGAAGACATCAGGCTGCTAAAATCCTCCAATTTTACGGGGAACACCTATGTGGACATCAACTTCACCCCCGACCTGGATTTTCGCTCTAACCTGGGTGTGGATCTGGGAAGCCAGTACAACCCCTATTTTGAAAGTGATAAGATCACCCTGACTGCCAACAAAAATAATTATGCGGAGATCCATTCATATCAGCGGGTCTTCTGGCAATGGGACAACTACCTGACCTACAACAAACAGATCAATACCGACAATTCCATTAAGGTGTTGCTGGGTACCGAAACACAGAAATTCACGTACCTGCATTATTTCGCAGGTACCGAACAGATGCCTGATAATTATTATCAATGGTATAACCTGGGCACCGGTGCCATCCCGCATCCACCGACTTCGGATGCCTATGAGTGGGCAATGACCTCTTTTTTCGGAAGGATCAATTATAACTATAAGGATAAACTGCTTTTCACCGCTACCGGACGCGCCGACGGTTCTTCCAGGTTCGGTGCCGACAACAAGTATGCGTTCTTTCCTTCCGCAGCCGTCGCCTACAGGCTGTCCCAGGAAGACTTCCTGAAAAACAGCAAAGTGATCTCCAACCTGAAAATCCGCGCAAGCTACGGGCTGACCGGTAATTCGGAAATAGGCGAGTACAAATCCCTGGCCCTGCTGGGCACCAATACCTATGTGCTTGACGCGCAAAGGATCTCCGGTACCGTGATCAACACCCTGGCCAATCCCGACCTGCAGTGGGAAAAGGCTGCTGAATTTGACGTGGGGCTTTCCCTGGGCATGTTTGATTCAAGGGTCAACCTTGACGCTGATGTGTATGTAAGAAATACCAAAAACCTGCTGCTCAATGCTCCGATACCCAATTCCAGCGGTTATTCCAACATTTATAAGAACATCGGCAAAATGCGAAATAAAGGTCTTGAACTTACCTTAAATACCGTCAACATCCAATCGGGGGATTTCAGGTGGACCTCGACTTTAAGCCTTTCGTTGCTAAAAAACAAAATAATCGAGCTTGGTACCGCGGGGGACGACATTTTCCCCGGCCCCTATTTCCTGGATAACACCACCGTGTTAAGGGTAGGCCAGTCGGTCAGCTCCTTTTACGGCCTGAAATTACTCGGGACCTGGGGTACCAAAGAGGCTGCCGAAGCCGCGAAATACGGCAAGCTGCCGGGGGACCTCAAATTTTATGACAAGAATGGCGATGGCCAGATCAACGATGATGACCGGGTAATCATGGGCAAGGGCATCCCCACCGGTTATGGCACCTTTTCCAACACCTTAAGCTATAAAAACTTCGACCTGACACTGGAACTGCAATATGAGTACGGCAACGATGTACTGCAGTTGAGCAAGCACTCCGGACAGGACCGTACCGGTCAGGCCAATAGCTTTTTGCAGGCGTTAACAGATGCCTGGACCCCCGATCATCAGAACACCGATATCGCGCAGATCAGGCCTTCTTATGTAGGGGGCGATGGTTACACCACAGGGATATTTTCTTCCAAGGTGGAGGATGGTTCCTTTATCAGGGGAAAAAACCTGATGTTGGGCTACACTTTCTCCAAATCGCTAGCTTCCAAATTGAAATTGAGCAACCTGAGGATCTATCTTTCCGCACAGAACTTCTTTTTACTCACCAACTATTTTGGTTACGATCCGGAAGTAAGTACTTATGGAGATGCGTTCGCCCAGGGTATTACCTTCTATGATTATCCCAAGGCGAAGACGTTCCTCTTTGGACTCAATGTTAGTTTCTAATCCCTAAATAAGCACGTTATGAAAATGAATCTAAATATAAAGAATGTAGGACTGACGGTCCTCTGCGGAATACTCTTGTTTGGCGCGGCGGGCTGCAAGAAATTTCTGGCGGAAAAGAATAAATCCAACTTTACCCAGGACACCTATTTCACCTCCGCCAAGCAGGCCGAATCCGCCGTTGATGGAATATACAACTCTCTGGGTACCTTCATGGTCTCAAACGGTTATGGTGAAAGGCCCTGGGCCGCGCTGGAACTGATTGTCGGACATGCGACCACGCTGGGGCAGAGCCTTTACAACAACCAGATGATCGCCCATACCATTGATCCTGCCAACCCGTTTTTCTCCCAAATATGGAATGACAGCTATTTTGGGATCGCCAATGCCAATCTGTGCATCAAAAGGATCCCGGCGATCAAAATGGATACCGCCGCCAAGGCGGCGTTATTGGGCCAGGCCCATTTTTTCAGGGCTTACTTCTATTTCCTGCTGGTAAGGCTCTATGGGGATGTACCTTTGATCACCAATCCCATTGACGCTAAAAGCCCTGATCTTTATCCAAGCCGTACCTCTGCGGATTCGGTGTATCAACTGATCGTCAGTGACCTGCAGACCGCAGAACAATCGGGTTTGCCGAATGTAGACCCTACCGGTAAGATTTCCCTGGGAGCCGTTAAGTCGTTGCTCGCCGAGGTATATCTCCGGATGGCAGGTTATCCTTTGCAGAAAACGGAATATTACCAAAAGGCCGCCGATGAGGCAAAAGCCGTTATAGATTCCAAGTGGTATTCCTTATTTCCTGATTATGCCGATCTGCATGATAACGCGCATAAAAACCAGGGTGAATTGATTTTACAGGATCAGTATGAAGCCGGGATAAGGACCAATTCCCTTTGCCAGGACACCATTCCCTATATGGTCGGGATCAGTCAGTTCCATGATGAGTTTGGCGATGTAGTCCCCACCAATGGATTCTATGATTCCTATGAGCCGGGAGATCTGCGCACAAAGGAACAGGAATTCTATTTTTCCAAATACCCTTCGATTCAGAATCCCTCCAGGACGGTCAATTTCGGGGTGCATGCGCTATATAAATATTTTCACAAGGAAAGCGCGCTCAACACCGCCCAGTGTGATGAGAACTGGACGCTCCTGCGTCTGCCGGAGATCATGCTGATCTATGCGGAGGCCTCCAACGAAGTGAGCGGCCCTACACCGTATGCTTATGCACAGGTAAACGCTATCAGAAAGCGGGCACAACTCCCGCCCTTGGCAGGATTGACCA